>NZ_JBSFJX010000129.1:0-22598 GCF_053598275.1 Streptomyces sp. NPDC001156
CACGAGGCGGTCAGGTACCAGCGGCAGCGGTCTGTGTCGTAGTGGATGCGGTAGGCCACGGCCCGGTTCGTCGAGACGCGGTCGGCCCACTCGTCCCTGCGGTGGTGGAAGACCGCGGTTGCGGCCAGGACGTACCGGCCGTGCCGGGCGTTCGCCAGGTGCACCAGCGGGACGGGCAGCTTCAGGGAGACTTCGCCGTCCGGGGTGACGCGGATCGTCTCGTTCCCCAACCGCTTGCCCGACTCGCCATCCGCCTGCAGGAACCAGCGCGCTGCTTCCCAACGCCGTCGCCACGCGTGCTCGGTGAGCTGCGCCGCCTCGAGGTGGTGTCGGGTGGTGAGCAGGCGTTTGCCGCCCCGCACCACCCGCACCCGCCCCACCTCGTGATCGGCCCGCTCCCGCTCCAGCCGATCCTTGAGCAGATGCAGTCGCCGGGACTTGTGGAACCACTCCTGCCGGGTGCGGTATCCGCCCGGCGCCCGCTTCGTGCCCTTCTCGCCCACCGGCAGCGACAGGCGGTGCGCGATCGTCTTGATGCCGGCCTCAAGGCCGTGGATGTGCGCGAGCTGGGCACGCCGGGACAGCGCCCACTGATCGTGGGTGGCCTTCGTGATCGAACCGGCCCACCGCGAGGACGACGTGTCGGTCAGGGCCCGCTTGCGCCTGGCCCACGTATCCGCGGAGTGCTCCAGGCCCTCGGCGCACCGGCGTTTGAGATCCTTCGAGGCCAGCGACCCCAGATGCGCGCCCACCAGACGTAACACCTCGTCATCGTCCGGCGTGAGGCCCTTGATGCGGGTGCGGATCGCCACGCCGGACGGGCCGACGGCCACGAAGGGGGCAGCGATCGTGCGCAGCGCCTCACCACGCATCGATGCACCCCCCTCCCCAACACGTGATCGGCAACAGGAAGGACGGTACCGGCCGGCACTGACAGTGCCCGCCACGCGTCGTGCGCGCGCTGCACCACCACGAACAGGTACATGCTCGTGCACACGCACGCACACTCCTGCACATCCGAAACCGAACAGCTCCCAACCCCGTTTACGGGGTGGAGGAGTCACACCGTTCCCCGCGCAGCAGATCCAGCGCCACGACGTCCCTGGCGGCCTGATCCACGAGTACCGCAACACGGCTTGACGAAGATCGACATCAGCTGGCGAACAAACAGGTCAGCACTGCGAGTGCCGATAAATCATCCGGCCTGCTCAGGCTGATGTTGGTATTCGTGCAGGGTTGCGCCGAGCCGGTCTCGTCGGCGGACCTCAAGGTGCCGGATCGGCTCTGGCACGTTGATCGGTGCAGGCAGTGGGCGCAGCGGCGCGGCTTGGCCCAGGGCTCGGTGCGGTCGATGGCAGGTGTAGAAGGTCTCGAACTCGCGGAGCGCGTGCAGCAGGTGGCTCTGGTTCCAGATCAAGGTGCCCTCCAGCAGCTCGCGTCGGCACGTCTGTATCCAGCGCTCCATGAGGGAGTTCATCCGCGGTATCCGGAGGCCGGTGGTGACGACCGTCAGCCCGGCGTCGGTCAGCAGGTCGTCGAAAGCGGCCGTGAACTTCGAGTCACCGTCGCGGATCATAAACGTGGCCCTGCTGCCCGCGTCCTGGAGGTCCATGAGGAGATTGCGCCCGAGCTGCACGATCCACTGCGCCGTCGGGTGTGCGGTGGCGCCCAGGATCCGGATACGCCTCGTTGAATGCTCGATCACCGCGAAGACGTACAGGCGCGCCCCGGTCAGGGTGCGGACCTCGAACAGATCGCAGGCCAGCAGCGCTACTGCCTGGCTGCGCAGGAAGTCGCCCCCGGTGGTGCTCTGCCGTTCGAGCACGGGTGGAATGCCGTGTTCCTTGAGGATCTCCCAGACGGTGGAGGCGGCGACCTTAATGCCGAGCGCCGCGAGCACTTTGTGGATCCGCCGGTAGCCCCACGAGGCATTCTCCCCCGCCAGACGCACGACCAGGGCCCGGCTCGACCGGATGGTCGGCGGACGTCCGCGGCGCTTGGGCACACAGGTCGCAGTGTGGCGCCGCTTGAGCAGGTCGCGATGCCGGCGCAGGAGCGTGTCCGGGCGGACCAGCAGCAGGAGGTGCCGCAGCTTGTCCATGCGGAGGTGGTGGAGCAGGCCGGCCAGGACAGCGCGGTCGGTGTCGGTGAACGTGGGCTTGCCGACCCGGCGCTGCAGGACCAGCAACTGGTGCCGCAGCGCCAGCATCTCCACGTCCTTCTCTCTGTCGCTCATCGACAACAGGCACAGGAACGCGAAGGTGTGGGTCACGGCGAGATACGCAAGGCCCAGCAGCACGAAGATCATGATGCCGTCGATGCCCCGCGCAGATGGAGACAACAGGACGAAGGGAGACGCGGCCGGAGATCGGCGATCAAGCGCCGGACCTGGACGGATGAATTATCGGCACCCGCACGGCCAAGCTGCTGACTTTGACACTTCGGGCGACGCGGTCGGGGCCCGGTGACCGAGGCACACTGCCTCCCACCAGCGCGGATGAGTATTCGGCAGGCGCAGGGTGTCAGCGTCGTACGTCGTGCTGGTCTACCTCGGCCAGGACGCGGGCGACGGTGGCGAAGTCGTTGTCACGGTGCAAGATGGTCAGGCCGTGGTGCGCGGCGGTCGCGCAGAGCACGAGGTCGATGACTCCGGCCGCGCGGTGCTGGCCGGTCTGGGTCAGCTTGTATTGTGCGCGGTCCGCCCAGCGCCATACGTCCTTGGGGACGTGCACTGTGCCGAACATGTCGTTCAGGTCGGCCTCCATCGCGTCGCGGTCGGCCGGTCCGGTGGCGCTGAACAGGATCTCTGCCCGTGTGGCCTCGCACATGCCGATGGCCCCGGTCTCGATCTCGGCGTCCCAGCGGCGCAGGTCGGCCGGATCGGTGGCCAGGTGGACGTAGGCGCTGGTGTCCATCAGGTACGCGATCACTCGCCGGCGTCGCCTCCGGCGGCCTCGCCGCGCTGCGCGGCCTTACGCGCCTGCCACAGGCGCCGGGTGGGTTCGAAGTCGCCGCGTGCTCCGCGTTCGGTCAGCCGCTCGGCCGCCTGGCGGCGCTTGTAGCGCTTGACAACCTCGGCAAGGGCGGCGTTGATCGTGTCCTTCTTGGTCGTGGTGCCAAGGAGCGCCGCGGCCTCGGCGAGGGCCTGGTCGTCCAGGTCGACGTTGGTCACGCTCACGATGACCACTCCCTCCATGTGTGTCACGTGGGAAAATGACCCACCTCTCACACATTGTAGCACTGCGGGTGCCGATAAATCATCCTGTGCCGCTCGAAAAGTCGTCGCCGCGGGTCACGCGGCGTATCTGTACTCGTTGGGGCCGCCGAGGATCCGGGTGCGCTGGAGTTTGTGGGTGCCGCTGTCTGTCGCGGTGGGCTGTTTCTGGGCATCGGGTGGTAGCTGGTTGCGCCTGGTGGGGCCGATGCTCGTTGGGGTGCCTCTGGTAGGCCGCAAGCACCTGCCGGGCATGTGCCTCTCCCATGACGAGGATGTGGTCGAGCACCGCGCGGCGGAGGCTGCCGATGACGCGCTCGCAGTGGGCGTTCATCCGAGGCGCCCGCGGTGCACTCTTGATCACGTCCAGTTCCTCTGCCTCGAAGACCGCGTCGAACGCCTCGCCGTACTTGCCGTCTCGATCGCGCAGCAGAAACCGCAGGGACTCCATGCGCACGCCGAGGTCGGCGGCGAGATTCCTCGCCTGCCGCATCGTCCACTCCCGCGTCGGATGGGCGTGACGCCGGTGATGCGCAGGCGCCGGGTGCCGTGCTCGAGGAAGGCCAGCGCATAGAGCCGCCCGCCGAGCGCGGTGTCGATGGGGAAGAAGTCCGCCGCGATGATGCCTTCGGCCTGGGCGGTGAAAAACTCACGCCAGATCGGACCGGAGCGACGCGGCGCGGGGTCGATGCCTGCCGCGTGGAGAATCCCCCACACCGTCGAGGCTGCGATCCGGTGCCCGAGCCGAGCCAACTCTCCTTGGATCCGCCTGCGGCCCCATCGCGGATTCTCGCCGGCGAGTCGCAGTACGAGGCTCTTGAGCGCCGTGGCGGTCGGCGGCCGACCGGTGCGCCTGCGCGCGCTGTAGTCCCACTGCGCGGCGACGAATCGGCGATGCCAGCCGAGCAGGGTGCCCGCAGTGACCGGGAAGACCTCGCGCCGGCGACACCGAGGTATCAGCCCCGACAAGGCAGCACACCACAACCGATCGACTGGCTCGCAGCAAACCGGGCCGGCCAACTGCCAGCGCAGCACCGCGTTCTCGTGGCGCAGGACGAGAAGCTCAGCGTCTTTCGCCGCATCCCCGCGGAGCAGCAACGACGGCAGGAAGAGCAACTTCCGGGTCACCTTGTACAGCAAGGACACGATCATCCGGGCATGCTCCCAGCCGACGAGCCGTCACCGCTGCCACCTGCGACGACGACTTTTCGAGCAGCACAGGGTCGAGTGGCGGCCGGTTGCCCGCGAGCAGGGCCGGCCACGCGCCATGGGGACCTGTCCCCCAGTGGCGACCTTCGATCCGGACTCCGCCAGGGGCCGGGTAGAAGGGATCTCTTGTTTCCCCCTCTGCAGCACCGCAGCCTCAGTCGTGTGGGGGCACGGGCGACGTCCTCGCCGGATACCTCCTCGGCTCATCCGCCGGGCGCATCCTACGCACCGCGAGCATCGCCGGCCTCGCAGCCCTGGCCGCGGCAGTCCTCCTGCGCTCCAACGGCCCCCGAACAGCAGCCTGCGCCCTCTCAGCCGAACCCATCACGACCCAAAGGTCCGACCATGAGCCGTCGGGAACTTGCCGGCATCCCTCGGCGACCAGTGACATTGATCGTCGCTGGGCTTGCGGCGGTCCCTCATGCGCGGACCAGGGTCCTGCAGGGCTCGACCCACAGTGCCGTGAGACACAACACAACCTTGACGCGTCAATTAATATGGTGTGTACTTGCGATTCGCAAGTTCCTACCTGGTGAGACAATCGGATGTTCAAGCTGTTCGAGAACGGCGAGAAGGCCACCGTCAACAACGCCTTCGACAGGACGCGTCCTGTACTTCGCCAGACCCGTGGCCTGCCGGCGGACCTGAGGGGCTCGTCGCCCAGGTGAACTTCGCCGATGAAAGATCGATCCCCGGCACGGAGGTTTGGCCTTCGACGTCGGGCTGGACGAGGCGGAGGCGCGCGAGGTGTGTGTCGATGCCGGCGTGTATGCCGACGGCGCGGACAAGCGAACGGCAGGCCGCCCAACTGGACATTGGCGGCGTGCTGTTCCTTGTCCTGGATCGGAAGTGGGCGTGACCCCTGAGGTCGAACGCTGTCCACTCAGGCGCTGGAGTATGGCAAGACCGTTCCGCGGCGCCACGCTAAAACCCCGCGGCCACCTCGAATGCGGGGTAGCAGCTGTCGCGGTCGCGCAGCAGGGTAGCGGAAGCCGGAGCGGCGGTGGCCGAGGTCGGCCGTGAGGGTGCGGACTGGGGTGTCTAAGCAGATGACCAATGGAGGCGAGATGTCGTTTCTGCGTTCGCGCCGGGAGCAGCTGAGACCCGAGCAAGTGGGGTTGCCCGCCTCTGGTCGGCGGCGGACCCCTGGGCTGCGACGGGAGGAGCTCGCTGTGCTCGCTGGCGTGAGTGTCGATTACCTGGAACGGCTGGAACGGGGCCAGGATACGAATCCCTCCGATGCGGTGCTCGCCGCGCTCGCCGAGGCGCTGCGGCTCTCCGACAATGAGAAGCAGCACCTCGCGATGTTGGTCATGAAACGTCATAGCGCCGGGCTCTTCCCAGCTCCCCGCCCGGTCAGCGATGAGACACGGCCTACGGTGCGTACGTTGCTGAATCATCTTGATCCCACGCCGGCATGCGTGTTCGGGCCGATCTGCAACGTTGTGGCATGGAATAGCGCGTGGAGAAGGGTTGTCAGGCCGCTGGGATTGCTGGATGAGGACTCGCCTAATTTGATTCGCTACCATTTTCTGAACCCCATGGCGCGCCGGATATTCACCGAGAGCGATTGGGTAGATATGGCGGACGAGGTGGTCGGCTGGCTGCGGTCCGCCCAACCGGACTGGGGCTCAGATGATGAATTCCGCGCCGTAGTCGACGACCTGAGTGCGGTTCCCGAGTTCGCGTCGCGATGGGCCGCTCACCCGATCGCATACAAGGAGCCGGGCGGCAGGCGTTTCTCTCACCCCGATGCCGGAATCCTGAAGCTCACTCTCGAGGTTCTCCTCGTCGGGGAAGCGGGCCAATGGCTCCAGATGTGGCTGCCGTCCGATGAGAGCACCAAATTGGCCATCGACGCCCTCCTCTCGGCGCCTTCGCATCGTCCAGCCGGGTAGCGCTTCAGGCTGACGGCGCGTCGCGAGCAGGCCTCAGCGAAAGCGCCTCGCCAAGCGAAGCAGGCCGGCCGTGGCATACGGTCCCATGGCCCCGGCTCTATACGACGGCCGGCTCTGTGTGTCGGCGCATCGATGAGGAACTCGACTTCGAGGTCGAGAAGTCGAGTTCCTCATCCGTCGTGCCGCAGGCCGCAGGAGTGGGCGCATCACCTGGCCAGTCGTCCTTGCGGCGCGTCCGCGACCTCAGCCTCGGAACAGTGCGCCAGGCCCGGGAACCGGGGCGTAGGCCCCGAGTGTGGACAGCACCTGCCAGGATGTGGCGGTCGCGGCAGTGACGACCGGCAAGTCGACGATGGCTTCGGCGGCGGGAATCGCCTCCAGGGAGGGCATCTGCACGCAGGCGCTCAGCACCACCGCGTCGGCCCCGCGGGTGTCGAGTCGGCGCGCGATCTCGGGCAACTGCCCTTGGTCGAGGCGTCCAACGGCAAGGTTGTCGTCCACCTCCAGGCTGATCGCGTCCTGGACCTCGATGCCTTCTGCTTCGATGTAGTCGACCACGCGTGCGGTGAGGGGCTTGAGGTACGGGGTCACGAGCGAGACCTTGCGGGCGCCGATGTGGTGCAGCCCGGCGACCAGAGCCCCCGCACTCGACAGCACGTCGACGGCCACACCCGCGTCCGCCGACGCGCTGGCGAGCCGCCGCTCGATGTCACGGTGCGCGCCGCGGCCCTGAGCCATGATGGCGACCAGGCAGGCGTAGGCCATAACGTCCACATCGGCGTCGGCCAGCTCGATTGCCGCGCGATCGGCGTCCGCATTCATCGCGGCGAGCTCGCTTTCGCTGACGGTCTTCATCCGCATCCGGCTGGAATGGAACGTGAACCGGTCACCGGTTGTGGCCGCCACCCGGCGCAGCACCTCGGGGACTTCGGTCTCCATCGTGGTGTTGGAACTTGGCACCAACAGGCCCACGCGGTAGGAACTCATCGATATTCGCCTTTCATTGAAAATTGGGTCGGCCGCCGGTGGTTGGTATCTTCGACTGCACCCGTGGCTCCCCGGACTGCGCGCTGTGGACATCTGGTCTGGTGTGGATCGCGGATTCGTGATCAGGCCATGAGATCTGGGCGGTTCGAGGTGGTACCGCCGCTCTGGCATGGGATCCGGAGTTGTGCGCTACGGCACGCGGACACGGTGACGTGTGTGGGGCGCACATGGGGCATCGCCCTTTATCCGTGGCGCACGCCTGGTTCGACCTGCGACGAAGGCAGGACGAGCAAGGTCGTCGGCGACTCAAGCGCGCGAACGAGGCGTTGGGGAGGGGACTTCCGTTGATTCCGTCGGCACTCGAGGGTGTGGATCCGTTCCGGGGTCCGCTCGATCGCACCGGACTGTCCCCTTCCGCTCTGTTCGACTGCTCGTCATGACGATGCAGGCCTCGTGCCGGCGGTGGAACGCCGGGCGGATCCCCGCCCCCGCAGGGCGGGGAGTCCTCTCGCGGGCTGCCCGCGGTCCCCTGCATGCCCGTCTGAAGTCACCTATGTGGCCTCCACTGCTCGCGCCCGAACCTCTGTAACAAGCAGATCGAGGGGGGTTTGCGTGGCTCGGCGATGCGCTGCGGTGCCCGCGAAGCGGCAGCCTCGCCCTGCGGGGGCGGGGATCTGCCCGGCGTTCCACGGCCGGCACGAGGCCTGCATCGTCAGAGCCAGCAGTCGAGCCGAAGGCGAGGAGACACTCTGATGGACATCAGGCCGATGCGATCGTGGATTCACCACAGCAGGGGCAAGGTGCTGCGGCAGGCGGGAGCGGGACGGTACGAGTTGGCCGGCCTGCATGAGGACATGCTCACGCGGCAGGGTTTTGAGGGCCGCGACGCGCACCTGTACCGGCGCAACGAGCCGACCAACTGGAAGCGCGCCGAGGGAAGCGGGGGCCACCTCGACATCGATGGGCGGCTACTGGAGCCCACCGACCTGACGAACGCCGATGGTGGTCCGCTGCGGCTGTTCCACAATCCCGACATCTCCATCTGGGCGAGCCGGCGCAGCACACATATGACCTATTCGGCGCGTAACGCCGACGGGGACGAGCTGTACTTCGTGCACGAGGGCACCGGCACCTTCTACACCGAGTTCGGCCCGATCCCCTACGAGCCCGGCGACTGGGTGCTCCTGCCGAAGGGCGTGACCTATCGGATCCGCCCGACCGGTCCGGTGAACTACTTTCTGATCATCGAGTCGACCGAGGAGCTGGGCTTCGCCGACATCGGCCCGCTCGGTCGCCGCGCGCCGTTCGATCCGGCCCTGCTGTACGTGCCCACCCCGGCGCTGGACGAGCTCGGTGACGGCCGCAACGAGGACGGTGAGTGGCCGGTGCGGCTCAAGTTCCGGGGTGACTACACCACGGTGTTCTACGACTTCGACCCGATCGACGCCGAGGGCTGGAAGGGCGACCTGTTCCCCTTCAAGATCAACATTCGGGACTTCCGGGCGATCTTCAGCGACCGCATCCACATCATGCCGTCCGCGTACGGCATCTTCGCCACGTCGAGCTTCCTCGTGGGCAACATGGTCCCCCGCCCCTTCGAGGCGGCGCCGGACTCGGAACCAACCCCGCCGTACCACCGCAACATGGACTATGACGAGCTCGTGTTCTGGCACAAGGGGACGGCTCTCGGCCTGCCCATGACGCCGGCCAGCATCTCACTCACTCCGCGAGGTGTGCACCACGGTCTGCCGGCCGCGGTCGTGGACCAGATTCGCAAGAACGTGAAGCGCGGTGACCTCACCGACATGGAGTTCCCCTTCGTGGACACGCTGCGACCGCTGGTCATCACGCCGGAGGCCCAGGCCAAGAAGCGTGAGGGAGAGAGCTACAGCCAGGTAGGACGACGCATTCAGGAAGACGACCAGTGACTGAACAGCAAGCCCAGATCAGCACCAACGCAGTCGGCGTCATCGACTTCGACGCACTGCCGGCAGGGACCAAGACGACCGTCATCCCGGTCGCCGCCTCCGACGGTGTCGTCTCCCGCGGGTTCCTCTACGCCCGCGGCAGTGAGCGCACGGTGGTGGTGGTGTCGCACCCCCGAGGCGACATGAGCCGGCACTACGCCGCTCCGGCGGTCCTGGAAGCCGGGTACGCCTTCTATGTCCACCAGCCCCGCAGCCTGAACAA
This sequence comes from Streptomyces sp. NPDC001156, assembly GCF_053598275.1. NCBI lineage: Bacteria > Bacillati > Actinomycetota > Actinomycetes > Kitasatosporales > Streptomycetaceae > Streptomyces > Streptomyces sp. NPDC001156. Next base: position 9,499 of record NZ_JBSFJX010000129.1, read on the forward strand.
CGACGTCGACTGCGAGCACGAGAGACTGTTGCTCGATCTCGCCGCCGGGCTGAACCATCTGAAGAACGAGCGAGGCTACGAAAAGATCGTGCTGCTCGGCAACAGCGGTGGCGGATCGCTTCTCGCGTTCTACCAGCAGCAGGCGAGCACGACACCGCCGGGAAGGCTGACGGACACCGCCGCCGGCGAACCGCTCGACCTCAACGCCGTCGAGATGCCCAGCGCGGATGGACTCGTCCTGATCGCAGCGCATCCCGGCCAGGGATCCTTCATGCTGAGCGCCATCGACCCGTCGGTCATCGACGAGGACGATCCACTGGCGGTCGATCCGGCACTGGACATGTACAACCCGGCGAACGGCTTCCGCGAGCCCCCGGAACCCAGCACGTACTCCGAGGAATTCCTGGAGCGCTACCGCGCGGCGCAGCAGGACCGTGTGGCCCGCCTCGACGCCCGGGCCCGAGGGTTGATCGCCGACCAGCAGCGCTACCGGCAAAGGATGCAGGAGGCGGGCTTCGCGGACCTGCCGCTCAAGGAGCGCAACCACGTCACCCGCCGCGCGGTGGTCGGCAACTACATGACCGTCCACCGCACCGAAGCCGATCCGGCGTACCTGGACGTGCGCCTGCACGCCTGGAAGTCCACCCGGGGGCCAGCCTCGATTCTCGGGCCCCGACCGGACCAGATCAACTACGCGCCCGGCGGGTTCGGCCGCCTCGTCACCCCGCGAGCGTGGCTGAGCACTTGGTCCGCACTGTCGACACGGGCCACCCTGCTCCAGTCGGTGAAATCGATCCACGAGCCGCTCCTCGTGATCAGTTTCACTGCGGACAACCTCTGCTTCCCCGACGACAGCCAAGCACAGTTCGACGCCAGCCCGGCCGAAGACAAGACGATGCAGTTCTTCGAAGCCGCGCACTTCGGCCATCCCCTCCCAGAGCGGGAGAAGGCCCTGCAGTTGATCGCCGAGTGGCTCGGTCGTCGCTTCGCTGCGACGGAGACCCGCTGACCAATTCCTCCTTCGTCGGTGTAGCGGCGTGCCACCACACCGACGAAGGACACAGCCGAACAGAACTACCCACTCGGCGAACTCTCGAATCAGGAGGATGCAATGAAGCATTTCGTCGTGACGCTCGAATTCGGCGACGGAGTACTGGACCAGGAGGCGGGTGAGGCGCACAAGGCATATCTGGCGAAGCTGTACGCCGAGGGCACCCTCATGTTTTCGGGCCCATTCAACGACGGCCGAGGCGGTATGGCCATCCTGCACTGCGACTCTCTCCAGCAAGCACGGAACATCTATCAGGAAAGTCCCGTCGTCCGCTCCGGCCACGCGACCTCGGATGTGCGCGAATGGAACATCGTGATCGGGTCGCTACCGAACTTGAATGGGTAAAGTCGTGGCATTCGCCGTGCAGTAGGGTGCCGCTACCGGGAGTGCAGCACGCCCAGTGAGCCTGGCTGGAGGGGCGGCTGCATTAGTGCAGGGCTTCGATGACTCTTAGGACTAGGGCGCGGGCTTCTCTGCCGTATACGCCATGCTGCGTAGCTGTTCAAAAGCCGTCAGGTACAGGGCGATTTCGCTGGGTTGGTGACGCGCACGCGTGCGGAGAGAAGTTCCACCGAAACGAGAATGTCTTCGGAAGACCCAGGAAAGACCAGGACCAGCGAGTTCATCTTCCAGACCGGTCCGGTCGCCCCCATGGGCACAGCTCCGGAGCCCTAGTTAGTTCATGCTAGGGGCTGCGCCTGTGCAGATAGTCAGGTCCATGTATTGCCGAGGTCCGTTATATGAGGCGGGCCCGACAGCCAATGGGAGAAATTCATGCAGAAGTCAAGAAGGATTCTGGTAAAGGTGGCCATGAGCATCGCTGCCGCCGCAGGTGTGGCTGTCGCCGCCACTCCGGCAACGGCATCGACTGCCAATCCGTACGAGCTGTGTACCGACTTCAACTTCCAGGGGACCTGCGCTCAAGGGTATGGCGCCCCTGGGAAGATCCCGGACCTCCGCTATTCAGATGACCCATATTTGAACGACAGTATCTCATCTATATCCACTGGCGATCGAGCGATCGAGGCGTGGACGGATCCAAATTTCCAGGGTATCTACGGCTACTTCCAGCCTAATTACCGGTGGTACACCCTGAGCTATCCCTATCAGGACTCGATCTCGTCAATCTCGAGTCCGGGATTCTGATCCTGTAGCGTCGGGGCAGGAGAGCAGGGAGTTTCACTGCGTTCCTGCCCCGACATCGTCAGCCAATCAGCTGAAGGTTGGGGTGTCCCGTGCGTGGTTGTTCGTATTCGAACCGTCAGCCCAGGCTCGGCCGCGGGGGGCGGCAGACTGGTCGTTTGCTTCGAGGCCGTGGTGGGTTGGCATCGTGGGGGAGCCGGAAGGTGGCTGCGTTCGTCCTGGGTGTGTGTGTACTGGCCTCACTCACCAACTGCGGGTCGGGAAAGGTCACTGAGCCTGAGGGGATGACAGCACGCTCAGGGCGAGATTTGGTGAGCGCACTGCGTGCGTTGCTTCCCAAAGGAGACATTTCCGAAGCGGAAGGACAGGCCGTCGGTGCAGTGGGCGCCAACGACGGTAGACCACCGAGATCGCTCAAGGCAGAATTGATTTTTGACGACGGTCATGGACCGGCGAAAATATCGGTAGCCCTCAGCCGATTTCCCGTGCCTGTACCGTCGATTTTGTCGCAGTGTCCGGACACGGCCTATCACCCGTACAGCAAGTGCACGATCAGGAAATTGAACGGAGGAGCCGATTTCATCCTGGACAAATCACCTGCGAACCAGAATAAGCCATCAGGCGTCCAGCGTTGGACGGCACTTCTGACCACTCGTCACGGCGATCAAATCTTGGCGACTGAGATTAATGCTCGTCACGACACTGACGTGACAGTCAGCCGGCCTATACCACCGATTCCGGCTGAAACACTCACCACCATCGTCACATCTCCTACTTGGAGACCCTTTCTCACCGCGCTCTCGGTGCCACCCAGCAGCAACCTCACCCCACAAACTAAGCAAGTGTCGGCACAGCAAATCACCGGATTCCTCAGGAAACTGTTGCCGACGGGGTTGCGCGTCGCAGACGAGGGCGGTGCGGACGGTTTCGGTCATGTAACCGTTGACGATGGTCAAGGCAAGAGTCTCGTCGCCATGAACGTCCAACGATGGCAACCCGATGATCCCGCCATATCGAGGATCTTCAAAACGGCTGACATCCTACCCGATGGCACTCGTCTCACCACCCATCAGGGTCGTCCGACCAGTGGCGGCAAAGGCCTCACCGAATGGACCGTCGACACCTTTCGCAAAGATGGATTGCGCGTGGTGATCTCAACAGTTAACGCACGGGCCTACGGAATTCCAGCCACGCGCAAAATCCCTGCTTTGACGACCTCTCAGCTCCGACAAATTGCTCTTGATCCCCTGTGGGCTCAGTTGAGTTGGCCGAAGGTGACTTGAATACGGCAGGGCCCGGGCGGGCGCCGGGCAGCCTAGAAGCTGAGGGCATGTCAGTGCCGGTGTCCTCGGGGAGGTGCGCGCTCGGGGGCTGGCTGAGGACCGAAGCGAGAGCATGATGGTGCTGGCCAATATGGCGCTCGCGACCTGGTCTCGGTGGCGTCCAGGCGCAGCTCGACGCCTTCGGCCTGGGCGTAGGCGAACACATCCGTCAGCGCCCGAAGACGCAGGCCGGGGCTGTCCGGGCCGCCGGCGTCACCGACGCCGAAATCGCCGAAGTCGTCGGCAACCTCGCCCTGAACATCCTCACCAACTACTTCAACATCGTCGCCGACACCGACAACGAATTCCCCCTCGTCACACCCCACCAGCACGCCTGACACCCCCCAGTCGTGCGGGTCGCCACCCTGTCCTGCCCACCGGCGACCCGCACACCCAACCCCACCCCCGGCCCCACCGCTGCCGTGAAACGGCGGCGCAAGCCAGGCCGTGACCGGCCGGCGGTCAGGAAGGGCGGCGCAGAGGCCCGCACGGCCCCAGCAGCCGCGTCCGCGGCCGCGGAGTGGGGCACCGGGCGGGGAGGCGTGAAGGGATGTTGGCGTGGAATTGCGGGCCTTGCAGATATTCGTAGCGATCGTCGAGGAAGGTGGACTGTCCGCGGCGGCGCGGCGGCTGCACATAAGTCAGCCGGCGCTGTCCCAGACGATCAGCCGGCTTGAGCGGCAACTGGGTGTGAAGCTGCTGGCGCGCAGCAGCACCGGTGCGCAAGCCACAAAGGCGGGGGCGATCCTCCTCGGTGAGGCCCGCGCCGTCCTGGCCAGGCACGACCAGGCACTGCGGACGATGGCCCGGTACACCGATCCCGGTCGCGGGGTTCTGCGGATCGGGATCCCACTGGAACTGCCCCCCCGGGCTGCTGGACTCTGCACTGGCGGAGCTGGCCCAAGTCCACCCGGACACCCACGTGCAGGCCCGTCACCTGTCCACAGCGGAACAATGGGCCACCCTGCAGGCCGGCGAACTGGACGTCGGGTTCCTCCGCGAGCGGCCCACGAGGGCGGAGTTCGACGCACTACTCGTCGTACGAGAACAGCTCGGCGTGCTCGTGACCGCGGAGCAGGCCGCCCGACTCGCCGGCCCCGACGGCATAGCGCTCGACGCACTCATCGGCTTGCAGTGGGTCGGCTTTCCGCGCTCCGGCAGTCCCGCCTCCGCCACACACCCTCCCCGCTCCTCGTGCCAAGCCGCAGCCCCTCGCTCTAGATCGCGAGCTGGGTGTGGCTCTCGGCGGGCGGGCCGTCCGGGATCGCCGGGGCGCGCGGGACCATGCCCTGCGCCACGGCACCGACACGCTCACTACGCTCAACGTCGGCTGCTACATCTGCCCGTGCTCCCGCAGCCGCCGCGAGATGGTGGCGGCCGCCGCCTTCACGCTCTCCGACAGCCGGACCCGGTTCTCCCGGAAGCGGCGGGACGGGGCACTGATGCTCAGCGAGGCGATCGTCTGGCCGTGCCGGCCGATGAGCCGGGCAGCGACGCAGCCCACGTCGAGGATGGCGCCGCCGTCGTCGTAGCTGAGCTGGTCGTTCCGGATCCTAACGAGCTGGTCGCGGAAGACCTGCGGCCGGACGACCGCGTTGCTGCTGCGGGTGCGCTGCGAGCTCGTGCAGATGTAGTCCTCGATCTCAGCCGCAGGGAGATGGGCCATCAGCAGCCGGCCCGACGCGAAGGTGTGCGGCTCGTACCGCATCCCGATGCGTGGGCCGACAACGGAGAGCGGGTCGTCGCCGACGACCTTGTCGATGAAGATGAGGGCCTGCCGGTCGTAGACCGCCAAGCACACCGACTCCGAGTGCCGACGCGAGATCTCCTGCATCACGGGGCGGGCGGTCTCGATCAGTCCACCGGATGTCATCCGGTGGATCTGACCGAGTTCGAACGCACGCCATCCGAGCTCGTAGCGGCCGCGCCGGGACTGGTGGAGCAGCCCGGCCTCGGTCAGGGCGGCGAGCAGCGAGTGAGCGGTCGAGCGCGGCATCTGCAAGGCCGTCGCGACCTCGCTGACCCCCCACACCGGACTTCCCGGCGTGTAGAGGTCGAGGACACGGCCCGCCTTGGCGATCGTGCTCACGCGCAGCCCCTTCGATGTACAGAGAGTTCGCAGCCCGTCCTACTGCGCGGGTGTCGCGGTGATCGGCACCATCCCGAAAGGATATGTCGCACCGCTCAGCTGCGGATAGAGATCCTGCACTGGACCGGCGAGGGCCGCTTTCACCTCCACGCTCCACTGGTCGGCGAGCACCTCCAGACTGCCGTCCTGGATGCCGTCGAGTCCGGCGCGGACGATGTCCGCGGGGTCGTTCTTCACCACGTTCAGCGCCTCCGTCATCGGTGTCGCCGTGTAGCCCATGTGGAGGGCGACGAGGTCGACCCCGTGCGGGGCGAGCTCCAGCCGGAAGGCGTTGGTCACAGACCACAGAGCCGCCTTCGCCGCGCTGTAGGCGGCCGGGAGCGACAGCCAGCTGAGCAGCGAGATGACGTTGAGGATCGCCCCGCCGCCGTTCGCAACGATGACGGGTGCGAGCCGCCGCGTGACGGTGACGGTGCCGAAGAAGTTCACGTCGAAGACGTGCCGCAGCTTAGCGTCCTCGACGGTCATGACCGGATCACGCAGCGCGATGCCCGCGTTGTTGATCAGGATCGTCGCGTCACTCGCCGCCGCCACGACGGCGTCGATCGTCTCCTCGCGGGTGACGTCGAGAACCAGCGGCGTGACGCGGGCGTCGTCCCACGTGCCGAGCGTGACGTCCGTGGCGTACACCTTCGCCGCGCCGCGTTCCAGCGCCTGCGCGACCCACTCACGCCCGAGACCGCCGTTGGCCCCGGTCACGACCACCGCCTGAGCTGCGATGTCTGTCATGTGCGTCGTTCTCCTTTCCATTCACAGGGTCGATTCAGGGGACCGTTCAGAGGATGGAGCGGCCGGCGTCGACAAGCAGTGTCTGGCCGGAGATGTAGGAGCCCGCGTCGGAGGCGAACAGCAGTACGGCCCCGACGATGTCCTCCGGTTCGGCAATCCGCCCGAGCGCGGTGTTCGCGCCGGCGGCCCGCTCGCGCTCCGGGTCCGACCACAGGGCCTGGGAGAACCTGGTCCGCACCGTGCCCGGGGCGACGGCGTTGGCCCGCACCCCGCGGTCGCCCCACTCGGCGGCGATGTTGCGCACGAGCGAGTTGAGCGCCGCCTTCGCCGCGCCGTACGCCGCGAGCCTGGTGCTCGCTCGCAGCGACGCGATGCTCGACGTGACGACCACGCTGCCCCCGCCCTGCGACGCCATCAGCGGGAGGAACCCCTCAATCAGGATGAGGTTGTGGAAGACCGAGGTCCGGAAGGTCCGCTCGACGTCCTCCTCGGAGGTGTCGATGAGCGGGCCGACGTGCGTGTAGCCGCCGGCGTGCGCGATCAGCGCGTCGATCCGGCCGAACCGGGCGTGCGCCCGCTCGGCGAGGGTGCGCACGCTGTCGGGGTCGTTGAGGTCGCAGACGATCCCTTCGACCTCGATCCCGTCCGCGGCGAGCGCGTCGATGGCTTCCTTGATGTCGGCCTCGAAGTTGCTCGACAGGACGACGCGTGCCCCGAGGCCGTGCAGCCCCTTGACGACAGCGAGTCCGATACCCGCTGTGGATCCGGTGACGAGCGCGGTCCGCCCGCGCATGTCGAAGGGGTGGGTCATGCCGTCGCCCGGCTTCCGGTGCGCGCGAGGAAGCCGTTGACCAGCTGCGAGAAGGCCCCGGGGTACTGGAAGAGGAAACCGTGGCCGGAGTCCGGGTACACGTGCAGTTCAGCGTTGGGCAGCTTCTGCGACATGATGAACGAGTTGACGGTCGGGATCATCACGTCGTGCTCACCGTTGGCGACGAGCACCGGGTGCCAGATCTTCTCCAGCTCCGGGAAGGCCTGGTCGCCGCCCTCGACGCCGCCGGACCAGTTCCGGATCGCGGCGACCTGCTGCAAGACGGCGTCCATCGGCACATCGGGCTCGCGGTCGGCGCGCAGGTGGATGCGGCGCCACATGTCGTCACCGGCGCGGATGCCCGCTTGGGAGTCGGTGAAGAACAGCACGCGGAACGCGTCGAGCGTGAGCTCGGGGGCAGTACGCAGCGGGGCGACCACCGACTCGGACGGCAGGATGCCCTCGCCGAAGCCCGGACCGGTTCCGGCCAGCACGACGCGGCGCACCAGGTCCGGGCGGGCCAGCACGAAGCGCTGCGCGACGTAGCCGCCCAGGGAGAAGCCGAGCAGGTCGACCGGACCGTCGGTGATCGCCTCGACGAACGCGATGGCGGAGGCGGCCATCTCGGTGACCGTCCCGGGGTTGCGGCCGCTGGTGCGGCCGACGCCGAGGTTGTCGAACAGGATGACCGGGCGTTCGGCGGCGATTAGGTCGATCAGGGCGTGGTCCCAGTCGTCCATCGTGCCGCGCAGCCGGCTCAGGAACACCAGCGGCGTCCCCTCCGAGGCGCCGAAGGACCGGTAGGCGTAGGTCTCGTCCCCGACGGTGACGAACTGGTCGGGGGCGGTGAGCGTCTGTGACATGGATGTCTCCTTGTGATGGGGGTCAACGAACAAAATCGGAGGCAGCGGGACGGTCAGACCTTCTCCAGGTCGACGCCCTTGGTCTCCTTGAGCGTGAAGCCGACGATCGCGCAGATCAGGCACAGCACGATGACGAAGACCTGGAAGGCCCAGGGCGCGCCGATGGAGCCGGTGTACGCGCTGAGGTAGGGCGCGGTGCCGCCGAAAAGCGCCGCGGCGATCGAGCTGACGGCGCCGACGACCGGGGCGCGGTGCCGGGTCGTGACGTTCTCGGCCTGCACGGCGGGCGACTGGGAGCCGGTCATGCCCCACAGGGCGAAGATGACGGTCGCGGGAACGGCGAGCGTCCACCACGTGGACCCGATGAACGTGAACGCCGGGTAGACGAGCGCAGCGAACACGATGCCGTAGGCGATGACCAGCGGACGGCGCCCGACGCGGTCGGAGACCCATCCCCAGAACGGCATGAACGCGAGTCCGACGACCTGCGCGACCAGCAGCGACCAGTAGGCGGCGCTCGGGCTCATGTGCTTCTGCGTGATGGCGTAGGTGCCCGCGTAGGCGGTCCAGGTGTACTGCACTACGGAGCCGCCGGCGACGTAGAGCACCAACTGCGTGCTGCGGCGCACGATCCGGCCCGCTGACCAGGCGGGGAGGCTGGTGATGGAGCGCGCGTCGTCGGCGCCGGACGTGGTCGCCCGCTCGTAAACGTCGCTCTCCATCATCGAACGGCGTAGGAACAGCGCGTAGATGCCCAGCGCCCCGCCGATGACGAACGGGATGCGCCATCCGCCGTCCGCGATGAAGCCCTCGGAGGTGGCCGCAGTGAGGGTGCCGGCGACGGCGTTGGCGAGGATTGTTCCCGCGATGACGCAGCCGAGCACGCCGCTCGACCACAGTCCGCGTCTTTCACGCGGTGCGATCTCGGTGACGTAGGAGTAGGAGATCGCCGTCTCGCCGCCGTGCGCGAGTCCCTGCAGGAGCCGTGCGACGACGAGGAGGAACGACGACCATCCGCCGATGGCGGCGTAGGTCGGGATGACGGCGATCGACAGCGTGCCGGCCGCCATGCCGATCATCGTCACCAGCAGGACGAACTTGCGGCCGCGGCGGTTGGCGAGGAAGCCGAAGACGACGCCGCCGATCGGCCGCATGACGAATCCGACGGCGAACACCGCGAGCGTCGCGAGCAGCCCGGACACCTTGTTGGCCGGGTTGAACAACGCCGTCGCGATGAACGGTGACATGGCGGCGTAGACCGCCCAGTCGAACCATTCGAGCAGGTTGCCGACCGTGCTGGCGAAATACGAACGAACGCGGGACGCGACCGAAACCGGCGCAGCCGCGCGCCGGCTCGGCGCCGACCGGTCCTCGGAGGTGGGAGTGACCATTGCAAGCCCCTTCGCTTGGAATGGAATCAACGGGCTGCGATTGTGTGGAGGCCTCGCACGGGTGGACAACGAGAATCCCGCGATTCGGGATGGGGATGCGGCGACGATGCTCTGTGTCCAGAGATGCCGGAATCGCGCGGCCAACGGCGCCGTGTCGGCTGTCGCGTCCGGCCGTCGGGCTCTGATCCCTCATCGCCGAGTCTGGCGGAGTCCTTGAGTGCCTTGCCGTCCACGGCGATGGCGCGCCGTGGACCGGACGGCTCGACGGCCGGCTCGGTGGCGGCGCGGTACCGGTCGGCGAGGTAGGCGTCCACCGCCCGGTCCAGGGCATCCCCGTCAACGGCCTGGAGCACGCGCCCGATCGTCGCCGCCGAGGGGCAGCGACGCCACCCAAGCCGATGGCGTCGCACACCGAGGGCGGCCAGCAGTTTGCCGGAGACGTTCGCGCCCCACTCGGCGAACTCGTCGATGCTCTTGGCGCCCGCCACGACCGCGCAGGCGCACACCAGCAAGATCGCTGTCAGCGAGTACCAGCAGCCCCGCCGCGAGCGGGGGTCGGGCACCACATCGAGGTAAGGGGCGCAGGTCAGCGACCCTGCCAGCATCCAGCGGACCCAGCTTCAGCAAGACGGTGGGGAGGGGAGAAGACGCCGGCAGACACGGGGACACCTCGTGATCACCGGGCTTAGCGCCCACAATGATCACGAAGCCCGTGCCTGCCCCGCTATCCACCCCAGCCAGCCGCTACCCGAACACACCACATACCCAGACCAGGAGCCGAACGCCTCCGGTACATCCCTCCACGGGCTACCGGTACGGAACCGCCAGATGATCCACTCCATCTGGTCGCACAGGTGCTCCGGATAGGGGCCGTACCGCCCGATCGGCAGGTGGGGGCTATCAACTCCCAATCAGCATCACTCAGTTCGCGTCGCAGCACACGAGAGGTCTATCAGTTCGATCATGGTCACCGGAGGTGATCACCGAGACCGAGATCACGACTCAGAACAGGCCCTCGGGGGCGAGAATCGCCGCATGGACATCCGGCAGCTGGAGTACTTCCTCGCGATCGTGGACCACGGCGGGTTCAATCGGGCGGCCTCGGCCCTGTATGTGTCGCAGCCGGCGCTATCACAGACGGTGCGGTCGCTGGAGCGCAATCTGGGCACCGACCTGTTCCATCGGATCGGCAAGCGCGCCGTCCTCACGGGGGCAGGAATGGCGCTCATTGAACCTGCTCGCGCGGCCGTACGGAGCATGGAGACTGCCCGCGCGAGTGTCGACGCCGTCCAAGAACTGCGGACCGGCAGGCTCGACATCGCCGCGATGCCATCCCCGGCTGTTGAGCCGCTCACCTCGATGATCTGCGATTTCAGCAACCGTCATCCTGGGGTGCAAGTTTGCGTTCGTGCCGCCTTCACACCACAAGACGTTATCGACATGGTGCGCACGGGTATCGGCGAGTTGGGGTTGCTGACCACTCCCGACCCGCTGCCACAGAAGGAGGTTCTGTCCCACCCCATCGGTGTGCAGAGGTTCGTACTGCTCGCGCCGCCTGGCAGCCCCTTCCCCGCAGGCAGGCCGGTGGCCTGCGAGCAGTTGTCCGGGCAACGACTGATCATCGTGCAGCGGGGCACGGCCGGGCGGGCATACGTTGACACCCTGCGCGAGCACGGTGTCGATTTCACCGTGGCCGTTGAGACTGAACACCGAGTGTCAGTGGTGCCGCTGGTGCTGGCGGGGGTGGGTCTTGCGGTGGTGACCGATTCCTGGCGCAGTACGGCAGAGCAGGCAGGTGCGATGGTGCTCGACCTGGAGCCGAACACCGCGCTGCGAATTGCGCTGATCAGCCGCAGAACTCCGCTCTCTCCCGCGGCCCGGACCTTCCTAGATCGCGCGTCCGCGGACGATGAACTCGCCCCGTAGGGCCATCATCGGGGAGCTATAAGCCCGTCCTATAAGACGCATCGGGATTCTGCCTTGGACACGCCACCCGGCCCGCTGCTGCAATCAGTCGCATGACGAACTACCGCATCGCCCTCATACCCGGTGACGGCATCGGGGCCGAAGTCCTCCCTCCCGCCCGGGAGGTCCTGGAAGCGGTCGGCCGCCACCACGGCATCGCGTTCTCGTACACGTCCTACGACTGGTCCTGCGAGCGCTACCTGCGGGAGGGGGCGATGATGCCCGACGACGGACTGGACCGGCTGCGCGAGGCGGACGCGATCCTGCTGGGCGCCGTCGGCTACCCGGGCGTACCGGACCATGTGTCCCTGTGGGGGCTGCTGATCCCCATCCGCCGGGGCTTCCGCCAGTACGTCAATCTCCGACCGATCCGGGTCTTCGAAGGCGTGACCAGTCCCCTGCGCGCCGCCGCTGCGGGCGAGGTCGACCTCGTCGTGGTGCGGGAGAATGTCGAGGGCGAGTACAGCGAGATCGGCGGCCGGCTGAACCGGGAGACACCGGAGGAACTGGCCGTCCAGGAAGCGGTGTTCACCCGGGCCGGGGTCACTCGGATCGTCGACTACGCCTTCCGGCTGGCCGCCCGCCGCAGTGGGAGGCTCACGTCGGCCACCAAGTCCAACGGCATCATCCACACCATGCCGTTCTGGGACGAGCTGGTCGCCGAGCGCGCTGCCGGGCACCCCGACGTAACCTGGGATCAGGAGCACATCGACGCGCTGGCCGCAAAGCTCGTCCTCGACCCTGCCCGCTTTGACGTGGTCGTCGCCTCCAACCTCTTCGGCGATATCCTGAGCGACCTCGCGGCCGCCGTGGCAGGCTCGATCGGCATCGCCCCCTCCGCGAGCCTCAACCCCGAGCGCGCGTTTCCGTCTATGTTCGAGCCGGTGCACGGCTCTGCCCCCGATATCGCCGGCCAGGGCATCGCCAACCCGCTGGGCGCGATCAGCTCGGCGGCCCTGATGCTCGACCACCTTGGCCACCCCGAGGCCGCCAAGGACATCGACGACGCCATCGCCACCATCCTGGCCAAGTCAGACGTCCGTACCCGCGACCTTGGCGGCACAGCGACGACCGACGAGTTCACTCATAAGCTGCTCGAACTCCTCTAACCTCAGTAGGGTCGGGGACTGGCGCGGCGGCTGTCGCTCCGATTCCAGTCCCCGCCGCTTCCAACCGTGCGTGCAGTTCTCCCGCACACGCCTTTCCGACATCGCTCACCGGCTGGCATGCCGTGTCGCTCGAAAAGTCATCGCCGCAGGTCACGCGGCGTATCTGTACTCGTTGATGAGGCCACCGAGGATCCGGGTGCGCAGCAGCTTGTGGGCGCCTGTCCCGCGTGAAAACCCTGGTTCGGGCTGCTGATCAGGCCGTTTGTCTGCCTGCCGTCAGGCTGCTTGCTGGTACTCGTTGATGAGGCCGCCGAGTAGTTGAGTGCGACGGACGCGGCCTCCCAAAGCGATGACAGGTGCCGTCTGGCCGGTCTCCGAGGCTTGAGGAGGTCGTTGGTGAAGGGATTGGTGGGGGCGGTGCCGGTTGTAGTGGTCGGTGTAGGTGTTCAGGACGGCGCGCAGGTGCCGTTCGTTCATGATGAGCAGGCAGTCGGTACACTCGCGGCGGACGGTGCCGACCCAGCGTTCCGCGAAGGCGTTCGCCTTCGGCGATCTCGGCCGGGGAAA
>NZ_JBSFJX010000130.1:0-21921 GCF_053598275.1 Streptomyces sp. NPDC001156
CGCGGGAGACCAGTGCATCCACCACCGTTCGGGATGCGCCAGTTGACCAGGATTGGGTACAAGACTCACTCCTGCTCACTGACTAGGAACGGTGAGTCATGGGCTTCAGGGCAGTCAGGAATCGACTTGCCGGCCTGGGCGGATGGAGAACGTTACCGGCGTCTCAGGCCGAGGTCGCATCGCTGCCCAGGCAGGCGTCGATCTCGGCCAGTTCCTCAGTGCTGAGCGGCGCCGACCTGACGGCTGCGAGGTTGGCCTCCAGCTGGGCGACACTGGATGCACCGGTGAGTGCGGACGTCATCCGCGGATCGCGCAGGACCCAGGAGATGGCGAGCTGGGCCAGGGTCTGGCCGCGGCGGCTGGCGATTGCATCAAGGGCCCGCAATCGCGCGACGAGGTCGTCGGTGAGCTGGTCGGGGCCCAGGGAGGATCCCCGGGCCGCCCGGGACCCCGCAGGGATTCCGTTCAGGTACCGGTCGGTCAGCAGGCCCTGTGCCAGGGGGGAGAAGGCTATGCAGCCCATGCCCTCCTCCCCGAGGCTGTCCAGCAGTCCGTCGTCTTCTACCCAGCGGTTGAGCATCGAGTATGCGGGCTGGTGGATCAGAGCCGGGACGCCCATGTCGCGCAGCAGCCTGGCGGCCTGGCGGGTGTCCTTGCTGCCGTAGGAGGAGATACCGACATACAGCGCCTTGCCCTGCTGGACAGCGGACGCGAGGGCGCCCACCGTCTCCTCCAGCGGCGTGTCGGGGTCGAAGCGGTGCGAGTAGAAGATGTCGATGTACTCCAGGCCCGTGCGGCGGAGAGACTGGTCGAGGCTGGCCAGCAGGCTCTTGCGGGAGTTCCACTCACCGTAGGGACCTGGCCACATATCCATGCCCGCTTTGGTGGATATGACCAGTTCGTCACGGTGGGCGCGGAAGTCCTGGGCCATCAATGTGCCGAAGTTGCGCTCGGCCGCACCGTAGGGCGGTCCGTAGTTGTTGGCGAGGTCGAAGTGGGTCACGCCCAGGTCGAAAGCGCGGCGCAGGATGGCACGCTGCGTCTCCAGCGGCCGGTCGTCACCGAAGTTCTGCCACAGGCCGAGCGACACGGCCGGCAGCCGCAGACCGCTGTGTCCGGCGCGCCGGTACTCCATGCCCGCGTAGCGCTCCTGCGCGGGCTGATAGGGGGAGAGGATGTTCACGCGGATTCCTGTCGTAGAGGTGCGGCAGCCGGTCAGGAGGCGTGCCGGGTCAGCCGGAGCGTCACGAGCTCGAACGGGCGCAGGGCCAGTTCCACGGTGTCGTCGGCCGACTCCAGGGGCGAGAGGGGGCGCTCCAGCAGGTCGCAGGCATGGACCTGGGCCACCTCGAAGCCGGCACTCAGCCGGGTGCGGACCCGGCCGCCGCGGGATTCGTACAGCCGGACCACCACGTCGCCGCTCGCGTCGTCGGCGAGCTTGACGGCACTGATCACCACTGCGTCGTCGTCCACGGTGACCAGTGGCCGGACCTCGGCGTCCCCGGGGACCCGGCGCTCGGGGAGGTTGATCCAGTAGCCTTCGCGGACGGCGTCACCGACCCGGGTGTTGATGACCAGCGCATGGCGGAAGCGGTGGATGCCCTGGTCGGTTTCCGGGTCGGGGAACCGCGGCGCGCGCAGCAGCGACACCCGCACTGTGGTGGTGGTGCCCGGCGTCTCCTCGCCTGTGCGGACGGTACGGGTGACGTCGTGGCCGTAGGTGGAGTCGTTGACCAGGGACACGCCCCAGCCGGGCTCCTCCAGGTGGACGAACCGGTGGTTGCACGCCTCGAACTTGGCCGCCTCCCAGCTGGTGTTGGTGTGGGTGGGCCGGTACAGGTGGCCGAACTGCGTCTCGGCGGCGTAGCGGTCGGTGTGGATGTCGAGCGGGAAGGCGGCCTTCAGGAACTTCTCGGTCTCGTGCCAGTCGACCTCGGTGTCGATGTCCAGCCGCTTGGTGCCGGCCGCGAGCGTCAGGGTCTGCACCGCGGTGGAGGAGCCGAAGGAGCGGCGGACGCGCACCGAGACGGCGGCGGTGTCCTGCGAGACCACGGTGACTTCGTCCGCGTCCGTCAGGTCGGTGACGGTGTTGCGGTAGAACTGGTCGACGTCCCAGGCGTCCCACATGTTCGGGAAGTCGGGGTGGATCTGCAGGAGATTCGCCGCCCCGCCGGGAGCAATCGCCTCACGGCCGGCCTCCACGTCGAAGGCGGACACCACCAGCCCGCGCTCATCGACGGTGATCCGTGCCAGGCCGTTGTCCAGGACGTATCCGCCGGCCGCGCGCGGCGTCACCGAGCAGCCGCCGGCGGCCGGGGCTGCCGGCCGTCCCCCACCGGCCGTGACGCCGGCCCGGGCGTGCGGTGCCGCGTTGAAGACGACCTCACCGCCGGAGGCCGCATCTCCCGCGAGGGCCTGTTGGGCGGTGGCGATGACGGCGTTCAGTTCCTCGGTCACCGCCGCATGTGTCTTCTCCGCCTCCCGGTGCACCCAGGCGATGGACGACCCGGGCAGGATGTCGTGGAACTGGTGCAGCAGCACCGTCTTCCAGAGCCGGTCCAGGTCCTCGTACGGGTAGGCGAATCCGGCGCGCACCGCGGCGGTGGCCGCCCACAGCTCGGCCTCCTGCAGCAGGTGCTCGTTGCGGCGGTTGCCTTGCTTGGTCTTGGCTTGGCTGGTGAGCGTGCCGCGGTGCAGCTCGAGGTAGAGCTCGCCCGCCCACACCGGGGCGTGCGGGTACTCCGCCTCGGCCTTGGCGAAGAAGTCGGCGGGTGCCTCCCACTGGACTGTGGCCGAGCCTTCCAGGTTGCGCAGCCGGGCGGCCTTGGCGATCATCTCGCGGGTGGTGCCGCCGCCGCCGTCGCCCCAGCCCGTGGGGGCCAGCGAGTGCCGGGCGTGCCCCTTGTCCTTGAAGTTGCGGGCGGCGTGGGCGATCTCGCTGCCCTTGATCGAGCTGTTGTAGGTGTCGATCGGCGGGAAGTGGGTGAAGATACGGGTGCCGTCGATGCCCTCCCACCAGAAGGTGTGGTGCGGGAAGGTGTTGATCTGGCTCCACGAGATCTTCTGGGTGAGCAGCCACTTGGATCCGGCGGCCTTGATGATCTGCGGCAGGCCCGCGGCGAAACCGAAGGTGTCCGGCAGCCAGGCCTCCTCGTTCTCGACGCCGAACTCCTCGAGGAAGAACCGCTTGCCGTGCACGAACTGCCGTGCCATCGCCTCTGAGCCGGGCATGTTGGTGTCCGACTCCACCCACATGCCGCCGGCCGGCAGGAACCGCCCCTCGGCGACGGCGGCCTTCACCCGCGCGTACACCTCCGGGCGGTGCTCCTTGATCCAGGCGTACTGCTGGGCCTGGGACATGGCGTAGATGAAGTCCGACTCGTCCTCCAGCAGCGAGGTCATGTTCGCCGTGGTGCGGGCCACCTTGCGGACCGTCTCGCGCAGCGGCCACAGCCAGGCGGAGTCGATGTGCGCATGGCCCACCGCGCTGATGCGGTGCGCGGACGGCACGGCAGGCGCCGCCAGCACATCGGCCAGCCGTTCGCGGGCCTGCGCGGCGGTGCCGTTCACGTCCTGCAGGTCGACGGCGTCGAGCGCGTGGTCGACGGCGCGCAGGATCTCCCAGCGGCGGGCCCCGTCCGCCGGCAGTTCGGCCATCAGCTCACCCAGGACCTCAAGGTCGTGGACGAGTTCCCACACGGTGCGGTCGAAGACGGCCAGGTCCATCCGGGCCAGCTTGTACTGCGGCTCAAAGCCGGCGGTGTCCTTGTCGCCCAGCTGGGTGGGCAGGAAGGGGTGGTAGTCCAGGATCACCGGATTCGAGGCGGCCTCGATGTGCAGCACCACCTGCTCGCCGCCCGCCACCGGGGACCCGATGCGGACCCACTGGTTGCGCGGGTTGAGGCCCTTGACCGGCGAGCCGTCGGGCCGGTACACGAGACCTTCGCACTGGAATCCGGGCATGTTCTCGTCGAAACCCAGGTCGAGCAGCGCCTCCACGGTCCTGCCCGCCCACTCCTGGGGGACCGTGCCGGAGACGGTGAACCAGCTGGTCCCCCACGGCGCGCCCCACGCGTTGCCCACGGCGATGGGGCTACGGGGGGCGGCAAGTCCCTCGGCGACGGGGACCGGCTCGCCGGGCGCGGTCCAGACGCTCACCTCCAGCGGAACACTGGCGGGATAGACGGCGGGACGGATGCGTTCGTCGAGGACGCGCTTGAGTCGTCCCTCGATGAGGCTGCGGTCGTCGTGCATGGCGGGGGCTCCTGGTGACAGTGGGGCGGATAACGGTGGTCAGGCGACTTCGGCCGGGGTGACGACCTCGGTGATGCCACGGGCGGCGAGGTGCTCGGCGTCCGCGGCGTGCTCGGCCAGGACGGTCGTGGGCCGCACCCCCTGGTCGGTGAGGCGCATGAACGCCTCGAAGACGGGGCCCCCGGGTGCACAGGCCGACGACCGGCCCGGCGCCTGCGGATCGCGGGGGCCGGCGGCGTCCACGACGAGGGCGGTGGTGCGCGGCTTGGGCTGCGAGGGGTGCGTACGGACGGCCTCGGCGATCTGCGCGATGCGACGCCCGACGTCCTTGACCTGGCGGTCGTTGGTGAGTAGGCCCAGGCTGTACTCGAGTTCGGGGAAGTCGGCCAGGCGCCGGTCGACGTCGTGGGAGCACCACCAGGTCACCCCCCACACGTCGGAGCAGTCCAGGACGGCGGCGATCGTCTCCTCCGCGAAGTCGGCCGCGTACGAGGGCGGGATGTGAGGGACGGGCGCCCCGACCTCCTGCAGCCACACCGGCCGGTGTGGGTCGTGGGCGAACGCCTTGGACAGCTCGATCAGATAGGCGGCGTGCTGTGTGGTCGCCGTGGAGTGCGTCCCGTACTTCTGGGCCGTGCCGTTGAAGACCCAGGAGTGGATCGCGGTGGCGGCGCCGAGCCGCGAGCAGTGCTCCGGCGTGAAGGGATGGCCGTCGAGGTACCAGGCGGCGTCGTACTCGGCGTGCAGGTGCAGGTGGTGCGGCGCGCCCTCGTGGCAGGCCGCGAGCATGGTCCGCAGCCATGCCTCGGCCTCCGAGGCGGTGATGCGGTCCGGGTCTGGGTGGGGGGCGCCGGAGAACTGGTTGATCTCGTTGCCGACCGTCATGCCGAGGAAGTTGCGCTGCTCGGCCAGGGCGGCGGCCAGCGTCCGCAGGTACTCGGCCTCGCCGCCGACCACCTCGGGGTCGGTGAACATGTTGCGCCGGTGCCAGGTAAGCGTCCACGAGGGCTGGAAATCGAAGCTGGACAGGTGCCCTTGCAGACCGTCGACGTTGACGTCCAGCCCGCGTTCGGCCGCGGCGTCCACCATCAGGAGCAACTGCTCGACGGCGCGCGGCCTGATCAGCGTGCGGTTGGGCTGGAACAGCGGCCACAGCGGGAAGACCCGGATGTGGTCGAGTCCGAGAGCCGCGACGGAGTCCAGGTCGTGGCGCACGGCGTCGAGATCGAAGTCGAGCCAGTGGTGGAACCAGCCCTGCGTGGGCGTGTAGTTGACACCGAAGCGGGGTGCCCGTTCGGTCGGCTCTACGGCGCTGCGCTCAGCGGTCATGCTTGGGACGCGTCCTTGGGAGATCGAGTAGCCACGCCAATCTGCACGGGCGTGCTTGAGCTTGCCAACATAATCCATACCGCCGGAGGGGTTGCAATACCCGTCCCGGAAAGCCTCTGACGAGAGGGTTGCGTGACCCGCTAAAGCGCTTTACAGTGACGTCACTCAAGCGCATTAGTAGCGACTCGGCGACGGAGCCGCAGTTGGGCGAGGGGGAGTCCATGTCTGCTGGGCCGCAGCCCGGGAATGACGCGCCGGCGTCGACGGGGCACAGCCGCCGCACCCCGCCCCGCCAGGCCACCATGAAGGACATCGCCCGCCGGGCCGGTGTGTCCGAGAGCGCGGTCTCGTTCGCGCTCAACGACCGCCCCGGTGTCTCGGAGGCGACCCGCGCCCGGGTCCGCCGCGTCGCGGAGCAGCTGGGATGGCGGCCGAACTCGGCGGCCCGGGCGCTGTCCGGTGAAGGTGTTGGCACGGTGGGACTGGTCCTCGCCCGGCGAGCCCGCTCGCTCGGGGTGGACTCGTTCTTCCTGGAGCTGATCTCCGGCGTCCAGCAGGTCCTGGCCGACCACCACCTCGGTCTGCTCTTCCAGGTCGTGGAGGACATCGACGCCGAGTGTGCGATGTACCAGCGCTGGTGGGCCGAGCGGCGCGTCGACGGAGTGCTGGTGGTGGACCCGCGCTCGTCCGATCCGCGGCCCGAGCTGCTGGACTCGCTCGGTCTGCCCGCCGTCGTGATCGGCAGCCTCTCCGAGGAACTGGCGGGAAAAGCCGATGCCTTCGGAGCGATGGCCAACCTGCGGACCGACGACGCCGCCGCGATGGCCCAGGTCATCAGGCACCTGTACGGCTTGGGCCACCGCCGCATCCTGCACATCGCCGGCCTGCCCGACCTCGCGCACACCGCACGCCGAATCCGCTCGCTGCAGCAGGAGGCGTTGCGCCTGGGCCTGGCCGAGACCCGCTCGGTGGTCACCGACTACTCCGACACCGAGGGCGCAGCCGCGACGCGGCTCGCGGTGCAGGAGGGCCGTCCGCCCACCGCGATCATCTACGACAGCGACGTGCTGGCGGCAGCGGGCGTCTCCGTCCTCGCTGCCCACGGACTGTCCGTCCCAGATGACGTCTCGGTCGTCGCCTGGGAGGACTCCGTGCTGTGCCGCATGGTGCACCCCTGGCTCACCGCTCTCGCCAGAGACACCGTCGCCCTCGGCCGTAGCGCCGCAGAGCAGCTGACCGCACTGATCCAGGGCCGACCCGCCACGGTCGCCGATCCGCTACTGCCCGAGCTGATCGTCCGGGAGAGCACCGCCCCTCCGTCACGTACGGCCGGTGGAACCCCGGGCAGCCCCTGAGCCGGGCCGGCTCGGCAGCACCGGCCCGGCGGGCGGGCTTCTCGCCGCTGGGCCGGTATTCCCGCCTGCCCGCATTGTGGTCAATATCTCGGGAATAGGGGCGGGAGCGGCGGCTGTTTCCCGGGGTATCGGACTCTTGACAGCGTAAGCGAACCAGGCGCATAGTTCCGGTGCTTTAGCGGTTTAGTTACGTTCGTTCGCGTGTTTCTAACACTGATGTGATTTCACGTTTTCACGGACTTGGGTCCGACGGGAGGAGCCCGGTGAAAAGACAGAAGTCGTTCGCGACAGTCCTCATGGGGGCCGCGGTGCTGGCCGCGACCGCGACGGGATGCGGCGTCAGCGGCGGGGGAGGCGCCCAGGCTTCGGCCAAGCAAGTAGCGAGCGACGCTCCGATCAAGGGCACCATCACCTTCCAGACCTGGTCGCTCAAGAACCCCACGTTCACCCCGTACTTCACCTCGCTGATCAAGTCGTTCGAGGCGGCTCACCCGGGCACCACGATCAACTGGATCGACCAGCCCGGCGACGGCTACGCGCAGAAGGTCGTGAGCCAGGTCACGAGCGGCAGCTTGCCCGACGTCGTCAACCTGCCGCCGGACATCGCCTACTCGGTCGTGAAGGCCGGCGGCCTGCTGGACCTGGCCCAGAACGTGCCGACGCTCAAGAGTGACTACGTCGCCAGCGGTCTGAAGGCCTACACCTACTCCGGCAAGCAGGGCACCTACGGCTTCCCCTGGTACCTCGGCTCGGACATGAACTGGTGGAACAAGGCCATGCTCGTCCGGGACGGCCTCGACCCCAACAAGCCGCCCACGACGTTCGACGAGCTCCTCGCTCAGGCCAAGACCATGCACGACCGGTCCCACGGCAAGGACTACCTCATGAGCCGGACGCCCTGGCTCAACGACATCGTACAGAGCGGCACGCCCCTGATGAACGGCGACGGCACCAAATTCGTCTTCAACACCCCGGCCGCCGCGGCGATGCTCGACAAGTACCGCGAGGCGTACAAGGACGGATACCTCCCGTCGGATGTGCTGGCCAACACCTACCAGGGCAACAACGCGGTCTTCCTGAAGCAGGAGGTCGCCTGGACCACCGGCCAGGGCAACGAAATCCAGTCCACCCAGCAGACCAACCCGAGCCTGGCCAAGCAGATAGTCCCCTCCCCGTCGATCGGCGCTCCGATCCTCAACGTCCAGGGCATCTCCGTGGCGTCCAAGAGCAAGAACCTGCCGCTCGCCCTGGCCTTCGCCGAGTTCGCCACCAACAACCAGAACCAGGTGAACTTCGTCAAGCTCGCCTCCGGTTTCCTGCCCGGCACGACTGCCGCCGCCAAGGACCCGGCCTACTCCAAGAGCGACGGCACGCCCACGGGAAACGCGGCCGTGATCGGATACCAGGGCCTGCAGAAGGCTGTGAACTACCAGCCCCCGCAGTGGACCCAGGACATGACCACTCTCCTCAACCAGCAGGTGGCGCTCGCAATGTCGGGCAAGGAGTCGTCGAAGCAGGCGCTCGACAACGTGGTCACCAAGGCAAACCAGTTGCTGTCCGACTAACGGCTCACCCGACCGGAGCGGGGCGGCGCGCCGGGCGTCGCCCCGCCATCAAGACAGGATCCCCTCATGCGATTCCATCGCTGGTACACACCCTGGCTGCTGATCCTCCCCGCGCTGGCATGGCTGATCACGTTCAGCCTCTGGCCTGCGGTGAACACCGGGGTCCTGTCCTTCACCAACGTACGGATCCTCACCGGCGGCCAGTTCGTCGGTCTGCACAACTACGACGTCATCCTGCACGATCCGCAGGTACGGGACGCCCTGCTCAACAGCGCGCTCTACATGGTCATATGCGTGCCCCTGCTGACTGTGCTGCCCCTGCTGATGGCCCTGCTGGTGGAGCGCAACCTGCCCTTCATCGCCTTCTTCCGCACGCTCTTCTACTTCCCGGTCGTCGCGTCGGCAGTGGTCGTCGCCGTCATCTGGCAGTGGCTGCTGGACGAACGCGGGGTGGTCAACGGTCTGGCACAGCAGATCCACCTCACCCACCAGGCCATCCCGTTCCTGACCGGACGCTGGCTGCTGCTCTTCAGCAGCATCTCCCTGACGGTGTGGAAGGGCCTGGGCTACTACATGATCATCTACCTCTCGGCGCTAGGCAACGTCAGCCGCGATCTGCATGAAGCGGCTGCTGTCGACGGCGCCGGCGCCGTCCGTCGGTTCTTCTCCGTCACCGTCCCCGGTGTGCGGCGGACCATGCTGCTCGTCGCAGTCCTGGTCGCGGTCTCGGCGCTGAGGATCTTCACTGAGCTGTACATCCTCGGCGGACCCTCGGGCGGCGTGGGAGGCCAGGACGTGTCCTTGGTGATGCTCATTCAGAATGCGGCAGGCGGCACCACCGGTCGGATCGGCTACGCCTCCGCGCTGAGCGTCCTGCTGTTCGTGGTCACGATCGTGCCGATGCTCGTGCTGGCACGCCTGAACAGGAAGGCAGACGCATGACCATGCTGTCCACTCGACGCACCGGTCCGGCACCGACCTCCGGTGACCGGCGTGCACCTGAGCCGGCCCGGCGCCGCCTCCGGCGCTACCGGGGCTTCGCGCAGCCCAGCCCTGCCGGAGTCGCCGCCCGCTACGTCATGCTGGTGATCGTACTGGTCATCAGCGTCGGCCCGCTGCTGTGGGAGCTTTCGACGTCGCTGAAGGGCGTGGCCGAGGACGTCTACACCGCCACCCCTCACTTCCTGCCGCAGCACCCCACCTTGCACAACTACAGCAAGGTCGCCCAGACCATCCCCGTCTGGCGCTTTGCGGGGAACTCGCTGATCGTCGCCTTCATCAATGTGGCGGGCAACGTCATTGGATCCTCCATGGCCGGCTTCGCCCTGGCCCGAATGGAGTTCCGAGGACGCAAGCTTGTCGCCGGCCTGTTCGTGGCATCCCTGGTCCTGCCCGGCGAGGTGACCATCATCTCGCAGTTCCAGACGATCACCAGCCTGGGACTGGGGAACACGCTGATCGGCGTCGCCCTGCCGGCTGCCATCGCCACGCTCAACGTGCTGTTGATGCGCAACGCGTTCCAGGCCATTCCCATGGAGATCGACCAGGCAGCCGTGGTCGACGGCGCCAACGTCTGGCAGCGGCTGCGCCACATCGGACTTCCCGCGGTCAAGGGCACCATCACCGTGGTGGCGCTGTTGTCCTTCATCGGCGCCTGGGACGACTTCCTGTGGCCCCTTCTCGTCCTGCAGAGTCCTGACAAGCTGACCCTGACCGTCGGACTGTCCTATCTGCAGAGCACTTTCTCCGTAGACCCACGCACGGTCGCCGCAGGCGCGATGATCGCGCTGGTGCCGATCCTGGCGCTCTTCGTCTGCGTCCAGCGCTTCTTCTTCAAGGGTGTCGGCGAGGGCGCTGTCAAGGGGTGAGGTCTGTAGGTACAGCCCCAGGTCAACCAGTCTGCTCAACCAGGGACCCGGGGGAGTGTCATCCCTGAAAGGGCGGGGCCGGTCAAGCGTCGTGCTTGACCGGCTTTCTGCTGTTGAGTAGCTGATCGAGGCGTACTGAGGTGAGAGGACGGGGTGGGCCCGTTCCCGGCTGGTGTGCTGTGGTCCCGCCTGCGGCGGAACGTTGTCAAGGTGTGCTCTTCACCAGGTGTGATGCTGAAGGGGCGGTGCTCCGGCCGCCCGTCACCCCTCCGCCGCGCCCGGAACGGGCGAATTTCGGTGCGGCATGGTGTGGTTCGGCACACGGCCGACGGGAGCGATCATGAATCCGGCCGCGCCGCGGGGGCCATTCACTCCCCCGATCTCGCATCGGCCGTGGATCCGGATGCTACTCACACCGGATCCCGGCGGCCCAGGCAGCGGACTCCGCCGTCGCGCAGCCCGTAGTAGACCAGGGTGACCGAGCAGGAACTGCAGCACGCAGACGGTGGCCTGTTGGGCGGGCGAGATGCCGGGGCGTCCGTCGCGCGGGTACCAGCCCGCGAAGTCCTCGTGGCACCACAGCCCGTCCAACCGGTCTCTCACCCACATCGCCGTCGTACCACCCGGATTGCTCGGCCGCGCGATCTGCGCGGTCAGAGACGGGACCTGCTTACCGGAAGGGGGACGGAGCGACAACGGACACCTCGACAACTGCATCGAGCCAGGCCGCTCAGGCCCGACTCGCCTTCACCCCGCTGGACAACGCCTTCGCCGCCGTCGCCGACCCCGCTGCCCTCCAAGCCATCTGCGACCGGCTCGGCCCCGCCCAGATCGACGCCCTGCTGCGCAAGTGGCTCGCCCGCCTGCCGCCCCCCTACGACCCAGCCGCCCGCGCAGCCGGCTACCGCTACGACATCTCCGTCCTGCAGTCCGAGTTCTCCCTCACCCAGATGCTCGACCGCCCCGAGACCGGCCGGATCTTCTTCGAGCAGGTCATCCGGGACAACCTCGACCGGGGCCGCCCCGACCGCGTCGGCCTGGTCTTCGACCGCAGCATCTACAACGGCGCGAAGAACCGCACCCCCGGCCGCTTCCGCACCCGCGTGGTGACCCGGGGTGTGACCCCCAGCCTGCACATCGACTACAAGCACACGACCGTGAAGCAGTACCACAAGGAGGGACGCGCCCTACGGACCGAGACCACCATCGACGACACCCGCGACTTCCAGATCGGCAGACGGCTGACCAACCTGCCCGCCCTGCGGGCCATCGGCTTCACCGCCAACCGACGCCTGCTCGGCGTCCAACGACTCAGCCTCGACCCGGCCCGGGGCGCCACCGCCCTGGCCCAGCTCACCGACCCGATCACCACCGCCACCGGCACTCGCATCCCTGGCCTGCGCTTCACCGACCCCCGCGTCCAAGCCCTGCTGCACGCCCTGCTCGTCTTCAAACTCCTGCCCCGCGGCTTCGCCAACCGCGACCTACGCGAACTCCTCGCGCCCCTCCTCGGCAAACCTGTCGAGGCCATCACCGCCGGGCAGATGTCCTACGACCTGCGCCGCTTACGCGCCCACCAGCTCATCGAACGCATCCCCCGCACCCACCGCTACCGACTCACCCCCGGCGGCCAGGACACCGCCCTGTTCCTGACCCGCCTCCATGACCGGCTGCTGAGAACAGGACTCGCCGAACTCGCCGACCCCCACCAACCAGACGCGATTCGCAAAGCAACCCAGGCCTACGACCGCGCCATCGACGCCTACATGACCCGGGCCGGACTGGCCGCCTGACCAGCACCATCACCACCAACCCGACCCCGATCAGCAAACTTGACTCGATCAAGACGGCTTCGCCCGTCCAAGCCCTCTAGGGGCTCGTCGCGCAGCCTTGGCCGGGTAATCGATCCACTGCTTGTCGGTCAGCAGACTGTCTCCAAGACCTGATCTTGGAGGTGGTCATGGGACGTCGACCGAGTGTGTTCGTCCGGCCGGTCACGATGGACGAGGGCCGGAAGTTGCAGCGGATCGGCCGGACCGCGGCTCAGAAGGGGTGCGCGTACAACGACGAACGCCAACGGCCCATCCATGCACTGGACAAGGACCAGGACAACGAGGTCTGCCTCACTGGAGTGCGCAATCGCCGCCGTGAGAGACCACCGGGGTGATAGAGGCGCCTGGTCGTGTGCGAGGATTCCGGCTCCGTATACGTGTTTGCCGAGGTCGACCGGAGATCCACGGAACTGCGACGCGGACGCGCTCGAGCCGCTGTCAGGCAACGAGCTCGTGCATGGTTGGCGGTGAGCGGCAAGGACTTCGGTGTGGTTCTGCGTCACATCTGCTCTGCTGTGCTTGTGTCCATGGTCTGCTGAGGGGACAGCAGGTCGTCAAGTCGGCCCGGAGAAGACACCGGCAGGCGTCACACCGCCGCTGCTATCGCCAACGCAGGTCAGGACATGAACCGCTGTTGGGGTACCAGGACGGACTGTCGGCAGGCAGGTTGAGGACAACGGTTCGATTTCTTACGCGCCAGGGGCTGACACCAAGGTCCTGACGCGCGGTAATGTGCGCGCTCTGCCCGATCGTCGCACCGTCCGGGGACTGCTATGCCTGATCTTTCCATGCCTCCGGACGACCGGTCGGCGTCGCCCGCCCGTGTGACGGCCGGGTCGCGAGCGACACTGCGGCGGCGTCTGGTGCTGGGATCCGTGCTGCCACCGGGCGTTGTCGCCGTGGCCGGCGCGGCGGCCACCGTGCTGGTCCGCGATGGCCACCTGGGCGGGGTGAGCCAGGGCACGGTGTCCGGCGGTGTGATGCTCATCGGCATCATGACGGCCGGGATCGCGGGGATACGTGCTTCGACGCAGGCGCGAGCCGTCATCGCGCACTGGGCCGACCTGACTCGTGCGGCCGACCGGAGCAGTGCCGACCTGGCCGAGCTGACGCGCACCACGGCCGAAGGCAGGGCCGAACTGGAATCCCTGTGCCGCCGGTTGCGGGCCGGAGAGCATCATGCGCGGCGCCGGCCGGAACTGCCGCAGCCAAGTGGCCCGGACGAGCTCTCCCGCCTTCGATTCGAGATCTCCGCCACCCGGTTTGAGGCGGAGGCGGCCCTGCAGGAGTTCGCCGCCCGTGCAGTCGGTGGGGATGACGGCTCCCGGCTGGAGCAGTTCGAGGTGTTCGCCAACCTGGCGCGCCGGCTGGAGTCCCTGGTGCACCGCGAGATCGGTCTGCTGGACAGCCTGGAGAACGAGGTCGAGGACCCGGACCTGCTCAAGGGACTGTTCCGGGTGGACCACCTGTCCACCCGGATTCGCCGCTATGCCGAGAACCTGGCGGTGCTCGGCGGCGCGAACGCCCACCGCCAGTGGACCCGCCCCGTCGGACTGACCGACGTGCTGCGTTCCGCCGTCGCCGAGATCGACCAGTACGCCCGGGTCAAGCTGGTCCCGCCCATCGAGGGAACGGTCAGCGGCCATGCCGTGGTCGACGTCGTCCATTTGCTGGCCGAGCTGCTGGAGAACGCGACGGTCTTCTCAGCGCCGCAGACCACCGTGCATGTGCGGGTGGAGCCCGTCGCCGCGGGAGTGGCGATCGAGGTCGAGGACCGGGGCCTGGGCATGTCCTCGGACGAGCGCAGCCGGATGAACACCGTCCTGGGCGCACCGGGCGAGGTCGCTTTGGGCGAGCTGCTGCGGGATGGCCGGATCGGCCTGTATGTGGTGTCCGTCCTGGCCCAACGGCACGACATCGCCGTGCAGTTGCAGAGCAATGTCTACGGCGGCACCCAGGCCGTCATGGTGCTGCCCAGGGCACTGCTCGGCCCGCAGCCGGCTGCTCCCACGCCCGCGCATCACATCAGCCCGGCCTCTGACACGGCGCCGCAGGAAGCGGAGCCCGAGGCGGCGGACCCTCGGGCGATCGAGCCGAACGTCGTTGCGGATCCGCACATGTCCGATTCCGGATCTCGCTTTGTCCCGGCAGCCGTTGGCGGCGAGAACGACCGTCCGCCACTGCCTCAGCGGCGGCGCGGGGACCCCGCCGCCGAACGGCCGCACCCGGTCCGCGCCGCCGGTGCCGACGAGGACCTCGCCCATGACCCCGGCCTGATGGCCGCGTTCCAAACCGGGCTGCGCAGGGCCGAGGAAGCGCAGACGCCCTGACAGCCGACGCCGCCTGAACGCCCGGGGCCGCGCCCAGAAAACCGATTCCTTCTGCCGAAGTGGAGAACACCAGTGAGCGAAGACCTTGCCTGGCTGTTGACGGGTCTGCTGAACCGGGTGCCGCACACCCGAAGCGCCCTGTTGCTGTCCGCGGACGGGCTGGTGAAGGCAGCGGAGGGCCTCGAACAGGACGCCGCGGACCAGTTGGCCGCGCTCGCCAGCGGGCTGTACTCATTGGCACGCAGCGCGGGCCGACACTTCGACGACGGCGGTGACGTGCGGCAGATAGTGACCGAGCTCAGCACCTCGCTGCTGTTCGTCTCGGCCGCCGGCCACGGCGCCGTCCTGGCCGTGCTGGCCGGACGCGACGCGGACGCGGCGGTACTGGGCTACGAGATGGGGATGATGGTGAAGAGCGTACGACCGCACCTGGCCACGCCGCCCCGGCACCCGGTGGGGTAACCGATGACGCCCGTCCTCCCGGACGGACCACTGGTCGACGGAGCAGCCGGGCGGCTGGTCCGTCCCTACACCGTGAGCGACGGCCGGACCAGAGCCACGTCCCACTTCACGCTGGTGACCATGGTGCGGGCCAGCGGAGTTCAGACGCACGGCGCCTTCGGCCTAGAGCATGCGCAGGTCCTGGCACTGTGCGAGCGGCCAGTGAGCGTCGCCGAGGTCGCGGCCCGGATGCAGGTACCCGCTGCCGTGGTCAAGGTACTGCTGTCCGATCTGGCCGAGGGAGGCGCGGTGGTCGCAGGTGACGCGCCCCCGGCGCCCTCGGGCTCCCACACACGACCCGACCGAGACCTCCTGGAAGCGGTACGCGATGGCCTCCTCAAACGACTGTGACTCGCTGCCCGCCGACGCCCTGCCGGTGGGTATCAAGGTGCTGATCGCCGGCGGGTTCGGCGTGGGGAAGACCACCTTCGTCAACGCGCTCAGCGAGATCGAACCGCTGAGCACCGAGGAGATGCTGACCGCCGTCAGCGCGGCCACGGACCGGCTGGACGGAGTGGAGAACAAGGCCACCACCACGGTGGCCATGGACTTCGGCCGGATCACGCTCAGCCCGTCCCACATCCTGTACTTGTTCGGCACGCCCGGACAGGAGCGCTTCTGGTTCCTGTGGGACGACCTCTGCGAGGGAGCGCTCGGGGCGGTGGTACTCGCCGACACCCGCAGGCTGGAACACTCCTTCCCGGCGGTGGACTTCTTCGAGCAGCGCGGCATCGCCTTCGTCGTCGCCGTCAACGAGTTCGACGGGGCCCACCGCTACCGCGCGCAGGAGGTGCGGACCGCGCTCGACCTCAGGCAGGAGGTGCCGGTGGTGCTGTGCGACGCCCGCGTGCAGAACTCAGGCACCCGCGTACTGCTCGAACTGATTCAGCATCTGATCACGACAAGGAGTTCCCATGGCAGCGACACCGACCGACCCCTTCTCCGGGCCTGAGTCCGGGATCGCCCTGCGCCATCTGCTCCTACCCCCGGAGGACCCTCAGGGACGTGCCCGATCGCAGCGGCTGCGCGAACTGGGCATCGATGCCCGCCCGGATGCGGAACTCGACGCATTCGCCAGGGAACTCGCGCACCGCACCGGCGGCTGCTACGCCGGTGTCAACTTCTTCCTCGACGCCGACCGCCAGTACTTCGCAGGGCTGTACAGCGCCGCGCAGGACACCACGGTCCATGTCGGGCCGCCGTTGCTGGAGGACCCGGTGCCCGGCCGCGTCATGCCCCGCGACATCGACATGGGCATCTGCCCGCACGTGGTCAAGCGCCGCCGGGCGCTGGTGCTGGAGGACATCCGGGACTTCCCGCGGTTCGCCGGCAACCCGGTGGTCGACGCGATCGGCGTCCACTCCTACCTGGGCGCACCGCTGATAGACAGCACCGGTGTGGTGCTCGGCACCATCTGCGTCGTCGACCAGGACCCGCAGCCGTGGGGCCGTAAGGGCCTGGAAACCATCAAGGCCATGGCTGCCGAACTGGTCGAAAGGCTTGAGAACGCGGCCCGCCGTGGCCGCTGACGGGCCCGCCGGACACAGACGCGGCCGCCCCGGACCATCCCCGCAGCGGGCTGCCGAGCGCCCGGCGGCGGCTCCTGCCGGCTGCCTTTGACCGGCCTCGGCGGCCCGACGCGGTTCCAGGGCGGGGCCCGGTAACAGCCGAGCCCGGCCCCGGGCCGACCCGGCCTCGGGGCGCGCAGTCGCCTCAGACGCTGTGCCGGTCAAGCGGCCTCTGCGATCTGCAGGGCGGCCTGCGCAGGCGTGAGGTGCGTGGTGTCGACGACCTCGGCCTCGGCGTGCAGCCACGTGCGGGCCGCCTCGGCGTAGGGCTCAAGGTATTGCAGACGGAATGGGGAGGGGCCAAGAAAAGTGTCCCCCTCGATGCGCCCGCGCAGGGTGTCCTGGTCGGCGTGGAGGACGAAGTGCCGTACCGGAATGGCGTGTTCGGCGAGACCCCTGCTGATCTCCCGCCAATACTGCTCGACCAGGACAGTCATGGGCATCACCAGAGTGCCGCCGGTGTAGTCGAGTACGCGGCGGGCGGTCTCGACCACGAGCGGCCGCCACGGCGGCCAGTGCTGGAAGTTACCCGTCCACGGCAGCCCCGGCGTGATGTCCATGAGTGTCTCGCCGACCTTCTCGGCGTCGAACACCCGTGAATCCGGGATCAGCTGCTGCACGAGCGCACTGGTCGTCGTTTTGCCTGCGCCGTGGGTGCCGTTGAGCCATACGATCATGAGACCCGACGCTAGCGCCGTGCGGGCCGCTGGTGCAGGCACAGTACAAACCTGGTATGGCTTCGGCGTGTCTCAGGGCGGTGTCAACCACCAAGACAAGTCTCAACAGCGGTTGGGCCTGTGAACAGGCTGTCTCGATTGTGTGCCTGCGCACGTCAGGGACGGGTGATCCGTGGGATCATCCGGCGACGATGACTCCGGGGGACAGGGTGTCGATTCAGGTTCAGACCCGTCGTAAGCGGCTTCTGCTGGCGAGTACTGCGGGAGTCGTAGCCGTGGGCGGGATGTCCGGGGATCTGATCTTCGGATTTTTGAAGGACAAGTGGGCGCTGGGCGCCTTCGCGGGTGCTGCCGTGCTGGTGGGCGGCCTGTCGGCGTTCATGTACCGCTACTCGGCAGACGACCTGGCGGTGTCGGCCAGGGCGGGGCTGGAACTGCGCCATCAACTCCCTCAGGAGCCCGTGCTGGTGGGGCGGGACGTCTTGAGTAGCAGCCTGATCGAGCGGCTCCGGGACGTGCCGACCCCGACGAGCGGCGGGCTGCCGGGGGACCCGGCTGCCGGGCAGGCGGCTGTGATCGTCGTCCATGGCGCGGCCGGCACGGGGAAGACGGCTCTCGCCCTGTACGCGGCACACCGCGTCAAGGACTACTACCCTGACGGTCAGCTGTACGTTGACCTGCGGGGCGACGCTGACATGCCGCGCGAGAGCGGAGAGGTCCTGGGGGAGTTCCTCCGGAGCCTGGGGGCGGCCCAGGGCGACATCCCCCGCAGGGCGGACGACCGGGCCGCCCTCTTCCGCAGCCTCACGAACGACCTGCGCCTGCTGGTGGTGCTCGACAACGCGCACAGCACCGAACAGATCCAGCCGCTTCTGCCTGTGGGGGCCGGCTGCTCGGTGGTTGTGACGAGCAGACGCTCCCTGTCGGCGGGCAGTATCACCAGGCGCCACGGGGTGGAGGTGCAGCTCCCCGACGAGGACCAGGCTCTGGAGGTCCTCAGCGTGTACGCGGGCCGGGAACGTGTTGCCGCGGATCCCGCCACGGCCCTGGAGATCGTGCACTTCTGCGGCCGGCTTCCGCTGGCGTTGCGCATCGTGGGCGGGAAAATCGGGATGCGTGAGGACCTGACACTCCAGCGGATGCGTACGAGGCTCGAGGACGAACGGGCGCGGCTGCACGAGCTGGTCT
The DNA here is from genome assembly GCF_053598275.1 of Streptomyces sp. NPDC001156. Lineage (NCBI taxonomy): Bacteria > Bacillati > Actinomycetota > Actinomycetes > Kitasatosporales > Streptomycetaceae > Streptomyces > Streptomyces sp. NPDC001156. The sequence goes on from NZ_JBSFJX010000130.1 coordinate 18,468, forward strand.
ACGAGGATCTGAGCCTCCAGGCATGCCTGTCCCTCACCTTCCGGGACCTGCCGGAGGCCGCCCGCCGGGCGGTCGGGCTGATGTCGTCCCTGCCCGCGGGGAGGCTGACGGACTGGCATGTCGGGTGGTGCCTGCCGACCGCGGCGATGGCGGCAGGCGTCTCCGACGAACTCCTCGCCGTGGGCCTGATGGAGGCGCACGGTAGCGACGCATCGGAGTCCGGCTACCGCTTCCACGACCTCGTGCGCGTCTTTGGGAGGGAGCAGTACGAAGGGTTGCCCCCGGAGGAGCGCCGTAGCGCTGAGGAGCGCCTGGTGCGGGCCTACCGGGAGGCCGTCGTGTACCTGGCTGCCGGCCGTGCTCGGGAACTCGCCACGGAGACGTCGCGAGAGCGCGCGGGGAACCTGGACCGGGCAACAGCCGGGCCCTGGATGGCGAGGGAGAGCGAGCGGCTCCAGTGGGCTATCGCCCGCGCCCGACGCCTTGGCATGGAGCCCGAGGGCGCCGAGATCGCCGAGGGCCTGTCGTACTTCCTGGACGACGTGAACCTGTCCGCGGAGTCCGCCCAGTGGCTCTTCGACCAGGGGGCCGAGCAGCGGGACCGGGTGGTCCGGAGCCTGCGTCGCGGGCGTGCTGTGGCCGCCCTGGGAAACGGGTTTCCGGACACGGCCCTGGACCTTTTCCTGCCGGGCGGATCCCCCGATCCCGCCGTCACGCTGACGGCACGGGACCGGATGGTCGTGGCGCGTGCCTACGCGGCCAAGAGTGACTACCCAGCGGCGCTGGACCACATGACCACGGCTGTGCAGGAACTGCGTGCGGATAACGATCGATGGCACGTGCTGTCCTCGCTGGAGAAACTGGGTGAGTTCCAGAGGTGGCGCGGGCAGCCCGAGAAAGCGGAGGAGAGCCAACGGGAGGCGCTGCGGCTGGCCGAGGAGTTCGGGGACAGGAGGGTGCAGGCGCGCCTGCGGCGCACCCTGGCCGAGACGCTCGGATACCTGCGCAGGCCTGAGGAAGCCGCCCCGCTCCTGGAGCAGGCCGTCCGCGACTTCCGGCTCCTGAACGACAGAGTCTGGGAAGGCGCGACCCTCTACGCGCTAGGCAAGATCTGCCGGCTGCTCGCTCGCCGTGAGGACGCGCTGGAGGCCTATGACAAGGCCGAGGACATCTTCGGTCCCATGGGCGAGCGACTGTGGATCGGCCGCATCGACAACGCACGCATCCGCGTGTACGCCGGTATGGAACGCTTCGACGACGCCTGGGCCTCGGCACGGGCGGCCCTCGATCTGTTCCGGCAGCTAGGGCACGAGATGTGGTACGCCCACACCCAGCGCGACGTTGGCTGGCTGCACCTGAGACACGGCCGTCCGGGCGAGGCGCTGGCACCCCTCACCGAGGCAATCGACGTGACACAGCGGGCCGGCGACGTGTACGCAGGGGCCATGGCCAGGCACCTGCGGGGGGTCGCCCACCGCGAACTGAGACGGCTCGGTGAGGCGCGCAGCGACCTGGAGGCGGCGCTGGCCATCTACCAGGACGGGGCGTACGAGTGGAACGAGGCGATAGTCCTGCACGACCTGCTCCGGGCACTGCGCACTGACGGCGCGTCCGATGAGGCCGACCGCATGGAGGCCTCGGCGATCTCGGCCAACCCGGTCTTCGTCCAGATGCCCGGCCGGGACGGCGCCCAGGCCATCCCGGACGAAGACTGATCTACCGGGTTCCCGCGCAGACAGCTGAGGATAGTCGGCGTACTCCCAACTGCGCTGAGCCTGATGGGGCAAACGGCCGGTGGACACCGCCAGCCGGCCCGGGGAACTGCGAAATGCCGTTGCCGACGTGAGGGAATGCGCTGAGCGAGACAGCCGGCCTGGAAGCCGGAACGTTTTTCGACGGCGTCCGTACGATCGTGTGATGTGATGTCTCCTGCCACTCAGGGTGGGCGTGCAGGCACAGCGCGACGGAATCGGGGACGGAACAGCGGGACGGGGCGCCATGTCGAGCGGGCGGGACACCTCCGTAACGGTCTCCGGTACCCAACAGTTGCTGACGCGCGCCTTGACCCGAGAGTCAAGCCGAGCCCGTCAGTTCCTCGCTGCCGGGGGATGGCGCCCCACCGATGCGGACGCCGACGCAGCGGCCCGGGTCCTGGCCCGCCTCACTGCCCCACTCCCCGCCCGTGGAGCAGGCAGCGCACGGACACGGGCCACGGACCGGGACCGACGGCTCCAGCGGACCTGGCGCACAACAGTCCATCACCTCGATGCAGGCGCCGTCAGCGCGTCGGCCGCCGCCCTTCTGGCCGCCGTCGCTCGCGCCCTCCTGCCCTGGTACGCCGCCCCCAACCCGCCGCCCGCTGCGGCGGCTCCGCGCTATGCGGTACCCCAGGACACAGCCGACGGCTTGCCGGTCACCCCGACCGAGGCGGGCGAAGCTCTTCTCCCTGACCTGGCCGAACTGTTCGCCGCCCTGGCCGCCCCGACCCCGTCCGGGACCGCCGCTCTCACACCCCCGGCCGTACCGTGGGAGGTCCAGTACACGGGTCGGTTCCGGCATTACGGTAGGCCCGCCCCCGACGTGTGGACGGCCGACACCGTCCACTGTCCTGGGTGCGCGAGTGCGGATGGCCCATGGACCGTGGTCGGCGACTGGCGCCTGATCACGCTGGGCTGCCCCTGCGGGCTGGTGACCAACGAGCACGGCCTTACCTTCTCCGAGGTATGGCTCCGCCTGCCGGACTTGTAAGCGAGCGGCGCCATCAACCTGCCCGGGCGGACCAAGGCGCTTCATGTAGTCGATCGAACGCTCGCTGACCGGTTGAAGCACTCAGTCACGGCACAGGCGCCGGTGGCTCACTGGGAAACGCGTCACTCCTTCACGGGACTCACGGGACTTCCATTCCGCATAGGCCGCGTTTGAGCAGGTCAGCGAGTTCCGTCGGTGGGCCGGACCCCTGTCACCGCGACCAGCCCGCTGCTGCGGCGGTGCGCTGTCCGGCCAACTACTCGGCCAGGTCGGACTGCGGCTCGTCCTGGGCGGATGTGGCCTTCTGATCGGCCGTGTTGGGGGCGGTGTAGTAGACGGAGCTGCCTTGCTTGGTGCGCTGGGCCTTGCTCTTGGCTACGAGGTTTTCGAGGGTGGTGCGTACGACGGTGGTCTTGATGCCGCGCTCGGGATGGGCCGTGTCGAGAGCGGTGGCAACGTCCGCCGCGGAGCGCGGGTCGCTCTGTTCGGTGAGGTGGCTGCGGATGAGTTCGACCAGCGTGGGCAGGACAGCCTTTGAGGCTCCGGTCTTGCTCGCGGGCTTCTTGGCAGCCGACCTATTGGCTGCCGTTTGAGTGTCGGTAGCCTTCTTCGGCTCTCCCGGCATCGGTGTGGGTCAGCCGGTGCGAGTGGGGGGTCGCTCCCACGGCAGGACGAGGGTGATGGGGCCGCAGGTGAGCATGACCAG
>NZ_JBSFJX010000131.1:0-21734 GCF_053598275.1 Streptomyces sp. NPDC001156
CAAGGACGACAAGCCCCCGCGAACCCCAGACCTCAGATCGGCACAGCCAACGACGCACCCGGGTCACACATCAGCAGAACGAAAGACGGTCAACAAGGGGACGGAACTCCTTTTCCGTGGGCGATCACGCCGTCGCGACGTACCGCTCGGCCGCGTACGCCCGCAGCACCGGCACGACTGCCTCCGCGCCCCCCCGGGAACCGGTCCAGCCGGTCCAGGACGTAGGCCCGGTGACCGGCGGACAGGTGGCTGGGATGGTCGTGGGCGTGGGCGCCCGGCAGCGGCCACACCGTGAGGCAGGGGTGGGGGGCGAAGCTGTGCTGCGGCCCGACCGTGACAGTGGCTATCTGCGCCCAATGGAAGTACCTCTCCTCACCGGACACCTCGCGCATGCCGATGCCTGCGGCGCCGATCCGCAGCCGCAACGGCTTGCGCCAGCGGACGTAGGAGAAGCGCGCCTGGATCCAGAAGACGAGCGCGCTGAGGGCCGCCACCGTGACGGGGATCCCGGTTCCGGCTTCGTACTCGGCCTGCTCGGGGTGGTAGATCAGGTACAGGTTGAGCAACACGAACACTGCGCTGCACAGAAGCGCCAACACCGTCCAGACGACCGTCCGCCGGCCGGCGCCCTGGTCGGCCGTGAAGATCCGCTCCCCGCCGGGGACGCTCAGTTCGGGCCCGGCGATGGTCACCGGGATCGGCGGCCGTACAGCGCGCGGCGCCGTCTCGAAGTGGGCGCGGCCGTGCTCGGCGAGCGCAGCGGTGAGCTGCGAGACGCTCTGGTCAAGGTCCGCGCAGTTCACCGGGTTCCTTCGAGGATGCCCCGGCCTTCAGGCCGGGAGGAATGGGACTCCTGCGGAGCAGGGCGGGGAGAGGGCCCTCGCTGCCAGGGTGATTGGCCGTCCGCCACGGCACGGGGTTCCCTGCCAGATCAGGTCAATGTCAACTTGGACCGTGGCTACGACAGCCACAAGACCCGGGCCGCGTTGTCGGAACTCGGCTTCACCGGCGAGATCGCCCTCAACCTCGATTCGTCTGCGACCTGATGGGTCCGGCTGATCCGGCGTCTTGCCCTGGTTTGTCCAGCCGGTCGGTGCGGGGGCCTTCGCATGCGCTGCGGGGGCGTCGGGTTCCACGGGCCCGAGGGCGGTGTGGTGCTCTCCTTTCCGGTGTCGTCGGGGTGGTGACTGTCCGTCAGGTGAGGGCCGGGAGTTGGGTGGCCCGCTGCCAGGCGGTAGTGAAAGCGTGTGCCCAGGGCCAGCTGCGGTCGAGGTGGAGGGTGCGCCGGCGGGCGTGGGCGGTGAGCCGGGCGGGCAGGTGGTAGAGCTTCGTGCGGATCGTCTCTGGCTCCGCGGCGGCGAGTTCGGGCTCGTCGTGCAGGAGGAGGAGCCGGGTCCATGCGTCCAGGTCCGCGGCGAGCGTGGCGGCCAGCACCCAGGCGGCGTTCAGCTGCCAGGACTTCGAGGGCAGCAGCCCGAGGCCGATCCGCTTGATTGCTTTGACGCGGTCCTCGACCTCGGCGTGATCACGGTAGAGGGCGTCCACGAACCACACCTGTCCGGAGCCCTGCAGTCCGGAAAGTCCCTGGTGGGCGGGGATGTTCGTGGCGATGATCTGGTAGCGCCAGCCGGTGTGCTTCTCGAACGCGGTCAGCTTCTTCAGATCACGGCGGGAGGGCTTGACCCGGCGCACGATCAGCCGCATCCCGTCGGGCCAGCCGGTCAGGTCGCGCACCCCGGTCAGCTCCGCGACCTGGTAGGAGATCCACTCGTCGTCCGGGCCCTTGATCTCGTGGACCTCGCCGTCCTGCCGCAGCGCGGCCGTCCACACGTTCTCGGGCAGCCGTGCGATGGCCTGCTCGTCCGTGGCGTTGATGGCCCAGCCGGTCACCCAGCGCACCCGGCGCCGGCTGGTGGTCAGCGCCTGGAGGTGGTCCAGGGTCTCGTGGCTGAAGGCCGCCCCATCGATCCTGACCAGCAGCTTCGACCACAGCGGCAGCGGGAGTTGCCGCAGCGCGGCGGCCAGCACGCTCTTGTGGTCGGCGACGTCGTTCGGGGCGGCATTGCCCGGCCGCAGCAGCATCGCGACGCACTCGCGGGTGTTGGCCACCCATGCCCCTAGCGGCATGTGCCCGAAGGTGCCCTTGTACGTGCCCGCCGCACCCTCCTTCTTGCTGGTGCAGGTGACGATGGTCGCGTCCAGGTCCAGGACGTACCAGCCGGTCAACTCCCGGCTGCAGACCCAGATCCAGGGGAAGCCGCCGGGGCGCAGGGCGAGCAGCATCCACACCACGCGGCGTATCGCGGCGCGGGCGCGTTCGATCCGGGCCGCGACCGGGGTATCGAACGCCGCCAGGGTGCGGCGCAGGGTGCTGTCCGATACCGGCCGCGGGAACACGGGCCGCCAGTGGTACTGGAGCCGCTCGGCCTGAAGGATGTTCGTCGCGCCGAGCACGATCGCGCAGGCCAGCTGGACCAGCGCCATGCCCCGATCCCGCCGACCCGGCCCGGTGCCCTTCGGTAACGCTGCACTCAGCGCGGTGGCCAGGCCGACGCGGTCGGCGACCCTCCGCAGCAGCACCACGCCCGCGTGGCCGATCAGGTTCTTGCCGTCGGCCCGCACGACAAGCCGGTGATCCCATTCGGTAGCCTGCACCTGTCGGGTGCCTCTTCTCTGCGACGGTTTTGATCTAGACAATCCAGATCATCGCAGGTGGGAGGCACCCTTCTTCCGTCAGGGCGTCAGGTCGCGGCCGTAGCTGAGCACATGAGGTCAAGGGCGTGCCCGCTCCGATCCAGGCCGGCAAGAGATGGGTGGTCGAGCGCAGTCATGCCTGGATGAACGGCTTCGGCAAACTGCGACGCTGCACCGAGAAACGCAGCCAGGTCGTCGACTTCTACCTCTACCTGTCCGCCGCTATCGTCACGCTCCGCATGCTCATCCGCCGCGCCACCTCGCTCTACCGATGGAACAGTCGCCCCACCACCAAACGCCTCAAGTAACACCTACTGCCGGGCACTCTTAACTTGAAATTAAACCCTCAGTGATCGTTTGAGGTTCGAGTCGTTCACTCACATGGGGATCTGCCGGACATGGCGACGACCTCCGTTTCACGCTGTGTGATGTCGAGTCGCACAACGGGCCGGGAGGTCGTCGGTGTTAAGTGTGGTCCCTGGAGCCGCTCGTCGGCAGGCACTTGCTGAACTGTCCTCCTTTCGAATGGAGTTGTACGCGGCGATGCCGCGCCGTGCCGATGCGTTGTTCGAGTTGACGGACGCGGTGTTGTGTGCGGGCGGGCCGGTGGTGTCGCTACCGGAGTTGTCGCTGGAGACAGTGCACCGGCGTGGGCACGGGGCGATGTACGACGCGCTCGCCCAGGGCCGCCTGGATGTGTCGCGGCTGCGGTTGGCGCTGGCCGGGCTCACGCTGCCGCGCGGGACGGATGGGCAGATCTCGATCGCGCTGGACGTGACAGCGTGGCCGCGCCCGGACGCGGAGTGCTCGCCGGGCCGGCTGCACTGCTACCGTCCCTGCCGCTGCGACGGGGTGCAGCAGACGATTCCGGGCTGGCCCTATCAGGTCGCCGCTGCGCTGGGCGGGGGACGGACCTCGTGGACCGGGCCGCTGGACGCGCTCCGCCTCGGCCCGGACGATGACCTGACTGAGGTCACCGCCGCTCAGGTCCGGGACCTGCTCGCGTGCCTGCGCGAGGCCGGTCAGTGGCACGAAGGCGACCCCTCGGTGCTGTTCGTTCTGGACGCCGGCTATGACATCGTGCGGCTGACGTGGCTGCTGCGCGATGAGCCGGTCCGGCTGCTTGGGCGGATCCGCGCCGACCGCGTCATGCACCACCCGCCAGGGCGCCGCAGGGGACCCACCAAAGGCCGCCAACCGCGCCATGGCGCGCCCTTCCGGCTGGCCGATCCGGCCACCCACCCCGCACCCATCCAGGAGTCCACCACCCGCCACGACCGGTTCGGCGCCGTGACCGCCCGCTGCTGGCAACGCCTGCACCCCAAGCTCGAACGCCGCCAAGGCGGTTGGGCCGACCACCCAGGTGACCTGCCTAACGTGGAGGGAACGCTCGTGCACCTCGCGGTCGAGCGCCTGCCCGGCAACCGCGATCCCAAGCCGCTATGGCTATGGCACTCGGTCCCCGACGCCACCGTTCACGACGTCGACCGCCTGTGGCGGATCTTCCTCAGAAGATTCGACATCGAACACACATTCCGGTTCTTCAAGCAGGCCCTGGGCATGACCCGCCCCCGCCTGCGTCACCCCGCTCAGGCCGACCGCTGGGTCTGGCTGGTGATCGCCGCCTACACCCAGCTCCGACTCGCTCGCACCCTCACCGGCGATCTGCGCCGGCCCTGGGAGAAGCCCCTCACATCGGATCAGCTCACTCCCGGCCGGGTCCGCCGCGGCTATCCCCGCATCCGCAAGATCCTGGGCACTCCTGCGAAACCGCCGAAAGCCACCCGCCCCGGCCCTGGCCGCCCACCAGGCCGCACCACCAGCCCCGCACCCCGCCACCCCGTCGGCAAACACCAACACAAAAAGGACACCCCTCGGTCCGAAGAACCGGGGGGTGTCCTTTAATTTCAAGCTTAACCAACCCCCGAAGAGCGAGCGCGTCAAGGTCGACGGGTTTCCCGCAGAAGCGACCTACGAGACGGATCCCTTGTGCGGAGCACGCTGGCATATCTGGGACAAAACATCGCCGCTTCGCCACCAAGCCCGACCCTACGTCGATCGCAGAGACTGACTCACGGATCGCATGTCCACCCACCGTCGGCGCTTCAATCCCCCCAATGCGGAGGTGAGCGTTCTCGACCCGGTCTCTGCGCAGGCGGCCCGGCCGGGTGAGTGACAGACCGTCCGGTGTGGGGAGTGGTCGGTCCCAGACCGACTTGGAGACCGGGCGCCACTTCTCGTCGGTCTCGGCGAGTGCCGGGGCGGCGAGGCCGGCGTACTGGACGGCGTCGCGGCCGAGCAGGAGGCGGACTGGGGCATCATCACGTGCGGCCAGTTTCGCGACGGTCTGGGCGGCCCGGACGGGGTTCGCTTCAAGCCCGGGTAGTGAGTTCACGTGCGTGCCGGGCTGGTGCACCAGTCCCACTGCCAGTATCCGCTCGGCGTTACTCTGCGGGATTCAGCGGAATGATTCCGGTGCCCGCATACAGCTGAGGATCGAGTGACAGAACGGTGACGGGATCACCCGTTTTGGCGCCCTGCCAGGCAATTGCTGCAGGGTGGGCCACCGGCCACTCGGCGTCCGGCCAAGCCATAGCATCCAGGGCATGGTTCGAGGTGAACGGCACTTGCTCGGCGAAGCGGAGCGATGCGGCATGTGTCCCGGAACCAGGGGTCTGGCGCTCGGCGGCCAGTATGGACAGCGACGGGACAAGGACGCGCCCGGTGCCGCGCGAGGCCTCGATGTACAGGCCGGTGAAGAAGTGGTCTGCCCGGTACAGGGCGATCAGGGCGGTGTGATCCAAAACGGCTGTCAGGCTCACGCAGCAGCGCCGCCCTGGTGCGCGCGGATCTTCTCCCAGGCGGACCGGCCTGCGTCCCGGACCTGTGCGGTGTAGTCGATCCCGAGCTCCCGCGCCGCTTCAGCGGCACGTTCTGCCCGCTCGGCCTCGGTGAGTTCGCCTGCGGCGAGCTCCTCCAGCAGCTCCGTGATCGTCGTGCCGCGCTCCGCCGCGAGAATGCGCAGCCGATCGCGCACGGCCTCCGTGGTCTTGATGCTCGTCGGCTTACTCATACGGGGATTCTACCACCGGTAGAATTCCCGCGTGGTGCTTCTGACACCACCACCGGGGCGGCCCCGGCATCTCGGCGTTGCCTCGGTCTACCGTGCATAGGCCCTACGGCAACTTGCAACCGTGATGAGAAACGCGTACTGAGCTGCACGACGTAGGACTTTCCCCTGGAACGGGGCAACTCGGAAGGCCGTTGCCGGGCCGCGTACACACCCCGCAGAACAGCCAACCACCCGCCAGCCGCGTCCCAAACCTCTCAGGGCAAAACACCTAGGCCACCGCCCTGGGTGGCAGTCCGCTCGAGGACCCGGCTGCTTGCGTCCAGCGCTCAGCTGGGTCTAGACCGTCGCCTCGATGACCTCGACGGTACGGGCCAGGTGTGGTTCGGAACGATCCGCGCGATGGGCCACGGCGAGTTCGACGCGGGCGGTGGGACCTGCCAGAGGCAGGTAGACCACCCCTTCGAGCGTCAGCGCGGTCGCAGGCTCCGGCACCACCGCGACGCCCAGGCCGCCGGCGACGAGGGTGATCAGGGTGGACGTCTCGCCGACCTCGTGGCGGATGTGCGGCTCGACGCCGGCGTCATGAAGCAGGCGCAGCACAACGCCGTACATCACCGATCGGCGGTCGGCCGAGTGCATGATCAGATCGGCGTCGGCCAGATCGTGGGCGCGGAGCCGGGGCCGTTTTGCGAGCGGATGGTCGGCCGGCACGGCGACCACGAGCCGGTCGTGGCGCAGCGTTCGGACAGTGAGCGAGAGGTCGGCGACGGGTGGTCGCAACAGGGCGACGTCGATGGCGCCGGTGCGCAGCGCCTCCACCTGGTCCGGAGCCAACATCTCGCCGCGGAAGGAGAAGTCGACCCCCGGTAGCTCCAGCGACAGCCGGCGCGAGAGCGCCGGCAACAGGCTGTACGTCGCCGAGCCGACGCAGCCGATGGTGAGATGCCCAACGGCGCCGGCCGCGACTCGGCGAGCCAGGCGGGCGGCGTCATCGACCTCGGCGAGGATCGCCCGTGCGCGCTTGAGGTAGGCGCGGCCGGCCGCGGTGAGGTCGACACGCCGGGTGGTGCGATGAAGCAAGTCCACGCCGAGCTCGGCCTCGAGCTGGCGGATCTGCTGGGACAGAGGCGGTTGGGCCATGTGCAGCCGCTCCGCGGCGCGGCCGAAGTGACGCTCCTCGGCGACAGCGACGAAGTACCGGAGGTGCCGGAGATCCATATGTGCACCGTCTTAATCAGCGAGGATATGTGTACTTCACAATATTAGGCGACCACATTAACTTCGGTGCTATGAGCGCCTTCGTATACGCCGCGACGCGGACCCCCTTCGGCCGCTTCAACCGTGCCCTGGCCGCCGTACGGCCGGATGACCTGGCAGCTTCCGCCATCACCGCGGTGCTTGCCCAAGCCCCGAAGCTGGAGCCCGCCGCAATAGACGACGTCGTGTGGGGCAACGCGAACGGTGCCGGCGAGGAGAACCGCAACGTGGGCCGGATGGCCGCTTTGCTGGCTGGCCTGCCCGTTTCCGTGCCGGGTACGACCGTGAACCGTCTCTGTGGCTCGTCACTGGACGCCGCGATGATCGGCTCGCGCGCGATCGAGACCGGCGATGCCGAAGTGGTGCTGGTCGGCGGTGTCGAGTCGATGACCAGGGCCCCCTGGGTGCTGCCCAAGCCCGCCAGGGGCTTCCCGGCAGGCGACCTTGCGGCCGTGTCGACGACGCTGGGTTGGCGGCTGGTCAACCCGAAAATGCCGGCGGAGTGGACGGTGAGCCTGGGCGAGTGCAATGAGCAACTCGCGGACCGGTTCGGGATCTCGCGGGAGCGTCAGGACGCGTTCGCCGCCCGCTCGCACCGACTGGCGCACGAAGCGTGGGAGGCGGGCTTCTACGACGACCTGGTGACCCCTGTCGCGGGCACCGACCTGGCCCGAGACGAAGGCATCCGACCGACGTCGACGGTGGAAATTCTGGCAGGGCTGAAACCTGCCTTCCGCGACGGCGGCTCCATCACCGCCGGGAACGCCTCGCCGCTCAACGACGGCGCCTCGGCGCTCCTGCTCGGCTCGGAGGGTGCGGCCGACGTGATCGGTTCGGACCCGGTCGCGCGGATCGCGGGCCGTGGCGCGATGGCGCTGGAGCCACAGATGTTCGGCTACGCCCCGGTGGAGGCGGCCAACCGAGCTCTTGCTCGCGCCGGCATCACCTGGGATCAGGTCGGCGCTGTCGAACTCAACGAGGCGTACGCGGTGCAGTCCATCGCCTGCGTCGACGCCTGGAAGATCGACCCGGAGATCGTCAACGCCAAGGGCGGCGCCCTCGCGATCGGCCACCCGCTGGGTGCCTCGGGTGGCCGGATCCTGGGCACGCTGGCGAAGGTGCTGCGCGAGCGCAAAGAGCGGTATGGCGTCGCAGCGATCTGCATCGGTGTCGGGCAGGGGCTCGCCGTCGTGCTGGAGAACACGGAGGTCGGAGCGTGAGCAAGACCCGGATGCTCGAGTCGTGCGACGAGGCCGTCGCCGGGATCCAGGACGGCTCGACAGTCCTGGTCGGCGGCTTCGGCCTGGCGGGGATGCCGTTCGACCTCATCGACGCGCTCATCCGGCAGGGCGCGCAGGACCTCACCATCGTCTCCAACAACGCCGGCAACGGCGACGTCGGCCTGGCCGCACTGCTCAAGGCGGGGCGGGTCCGCAAGGTGATCTGCTCGTTCCCGCGGCAGGTCGACTCCTATGTCTTCGATGAGCTGTACCACGCGGGCAGGATCGCACTCGAGGTTGTCCCGCAGGGGAGCCTGGCAGAGAGGATGCGCGCGGCCGGCGCCGGCATCGGCGCCTTCTTCTCCCCGACGGCGGTCGGCACGCCGCTGGCCGAAGGCAAGGAGACCCGCGAGATCGACGGGCGTACGTACGTGCTCGAGTATCCGATCAAGGGAGACTACGCGCTCATCAGCGCCCATCAATGCGACGGGATGGGCAACCTGGTCTACCGCAAGACGGCCCGCAACTTCGGCCCTGTCATGGCCACCGCCGCCACGACGACGATCGTGCAGGTCGGCGAGGTCGTCCCGACCGGGCGCCTAGACCCCGAGGCGATCGTCACGCCGAGCATCTATGTCGACCGGGTTGTCCAGGTCGAGGCCCGCCACTACACCGTCGAGGGAGCACGATGAGCACCAGCCATATGGTCGAAGCGCCCATGGCGGCCGACCACCCCCTGTCGATGGATGAGCTCGCCTCCGTCATCGCCCGCGACATCCCGGCCGGCGCCTATGTGAACCTCGGAATCGGCCGGCCGACCAAGATCGCCGACCACCTGCCCGCCGACGCGGGCATCGTCCTGCACACCGAGAACGGCATGCTCGGCATGGGCCGCGCAGCCCACGGCGCCGAGGTTGACCCCGACCTCACCAATGCCGGCAAAGTTCCGGTGATCGAGACGCCGGGCTGCTCCTACTTCCACCACGCCGACAGCTTCGCGATGATGCGCGGAGGCCATCTCGACGTGTGCGTGCTCGGCGCCTACCAGGTGGCGTACGACGGCAGCCTGGCCAACTGGCACACCGGAGAGCCGGGCGCCATCCCGGCCGTCGGCGGGGCGATGGATCTGGCCATCGGCGCCAAGCAGGTCTTCGTGATGATGAGCCTCTTCACCAAGTCCGGAGCGCCCAAGCTGGTGCCCGAGTGCACCTATCCGCTCACCGGCGTCCGGTGCGTGAGGCATGTCTACAGCGACTACGGAGTGTTCGTCCTCGGCCCTGACGGCGTCGCGATCCGCGAGACGTACGGCATCCGTGCGGCGGAGCTGTGCGAGCGACTCGGCCTCCCTGCGTAGCGCCGCGCCCAGCAAAGGCAGGGTCGCTGCGCGCCCACGGGGCGGTCAGCCGCACGGCTTGGCCACGAGTCCACCGACGTAGGAGCGATACCCCCCAGTGCTGAGGCCGGGAAGATTCGCCAGGCTGTGTCAGCTCGTCGCCATCGTCGCTGGTCAGGAGAGGCGACCTCTCGCCCCTGAGGCTCCGGACGGGCCGAGTCGGCCTTGTCAGGGGTGCAGACGGCCACCATCGGCCGGACCGAGCCCGTCGGTCAGTCACTCGTCCATGGATGCGCACGCGGCTGCCTGCCTGCGCGCATCCATGGACGGGTGATCGGCATCGGCAGCGCCCGCCGCAGGACCACCTTCCGGGTATTCGGGCATCCGAGGCGTTCGGTCCGCTGGGCCGGAGTGGGCAAGCCGACCGGCCTCCGGCGGTCTACCCCCGCACGTGCGTGCGCTATACGGGCGGACGGGGACGCCAGGCGTCTCTTGTGCGCGTAGTAGATGGAAGGGGCGATCTGGCGCCGTGCTCGGTGCCGTCCCGAGCTTCTGGGCGACCGCCCTTCAACGCGGGAGACTCGTTCGGGTAGCCGCCGAGGACGTCGGCAACCATGCCCACCGCACGGCGGTGGTCAAGCGGGGTAGCAGCAGGCTCGCGCCATGACTCGAATGTTCCAGTCTCTACCGAACCCGAGGCGCTTCACGTAAGGTCCCGAGGAGCACCAAGAAGCGCGGAGGTAGGGCGATGTCGGAACACATGGCCTGGGATGCAGGGAGAGGAGTCTGCTCCTCCGGACATCCTCGAAGTTGCTCCGATGGTTGATTCCGAGCCCGGTCGATCGAGTGCGCCGAAGACACCAGGTCGCCACCACCGCACGATCATCAGACGCAAGCTCGCAATCCCCGAGCCTGCGAAAGAGGTAGTCCACCGCCAGAGGCTCAGCCAACGCATACACGAGCTCCTCGACCGCCACACGGTGGTGAAAGTCTTTGCGACCGCCGGTGCCGGCAAGACAACCGCGGTGGTTCAGGCTGTTCGCGACCTCGACAGGCCTGTTGCCTGGGTGTCGCTCGACGGGACGGAGCGGGCGGCGGGGCGTCTGCTCGTCTATGTCGAGGCGGCCGTCGAGGACATAGTGCCCAGTGCGGCGGATGTCGCCTCGGATGCTCTGAGCAGCAGCCTTCAGATCGGCGAGGCAGCTGGACTGCTTGCCGAGAGCCTTCAGGGCAGTCGGCTCATTGTGGTCTGCGACAACGTGGAGCGAATCGCTTCCGACGAGAGCTGCACCGCGGTGCTGTCCTCCTTCGCCCGCTACCTGCCGTCCGACGCGAACCTCATACTGATCTCGCGCGTCGACGTCCAGCTCGACTGGGGCTCGACCAGTGAGCGCGACCGGATCGGCGAGCTGGTCGAGAGTGACCTTGCCTTCGACGTCCAGGAGGCGAGCGCGGCCCTTCGAACAGTCGATGATGTCGACGTCGATCCCGCGCAGGCAGTAGCCGCGACAGGGGGATGGGTCACCGGCGTCTTGTTCAAGGGGTGGCGCCACGCCAGGTCTCGCGAGATGGATCCCGACTCACTGCACTCCTACGTCGCCGCCAACATATTCAACTCCCTTTCCCTGGCTGAACGAACCTTCCTGCTTCATACAAGTCCGTTGCACGAGATATCGGTGGACGGAGCCCGAGCACTGGGCCAGGAGAATGCAGCGCACATCATGGCCGACCTCCGGGGCCGATATCTTCCGGTGACGTGGTCCGCCGATGGTTCGCGCATGACACCCCACCCCATGTTCCGCGACTTCCTACAGGTGGCTCTCGAGCGGGAAGACACCAAGACGATCGGCGAAGTGCGTCGCAGACACGCAGAAGTCCTGATCGCCAACGGTGCGCGCGAAGAAGCCGTCGATGAACTGCTTCGGCTCGACGACGTGGAGGCGGCCGGGCGGTTGGCCGCCGCCGCCCTCCCAAGCCTGGTTGCGCGGATGGACTTCGCCCCGGCGGCACGGTGGCTCGACGCACTGGGGGCGTCGGTCCGGACCCCGACTCCGGAGATCGGATCCGTCGTCTTGCGCGTTGCCTTTGCACTCGAGCAATGGGGTCGCGGAGTCGAGTTCATCGATCGGCACGGCTATGACTGGCTTCCAGAGCCGGGGGCTCCCGACTCCGAGGAGGCCCGCGTCCTGGCTTGTTGGTGCCTTTGGCACTCCGGACGGATCGCCGAGGCCCGAACCATCGGCGACCAGCTGCCACCTGGTCGGAACCGGCGCATCGCCGACACGCTGATCGCGGGCGCAACCGGCGAGGAGCCGCCACCCTTCCCGGAATACTCAACAATGCCCTCCGGCCCAGTCGACGGTCTGCTGATGCGCCTGGCCTTCGTCCGCGGTCGCCTTGACGGACTCGACGACCCAGGCTCGTTCGACCCGTGGCGCACTGTCCTCGGAGGTCCCTGGGTCGTTGCTGCACTGCGAGCCACAGGGCGCTTGGACGCCGCGATGGCCATGTACGAGCCTCGTCGCAGTTCGTCGCAGCCGGTTTGGTTGCATGCCGTCGACGCCGTCGATCTCATGCTGGACCTCGGCCGCGGTGAAGAAGCCTGGTCCTTGCTCAAGCGGGGGCGGGACCTCATTGAGTCAACAGGCTCGAAGGTGTTCCAGAACATGAGCCTTCTCGCTGAAGCCAAGCTGTGGCTGCGCCTCGAAGGCAACAGGCAACGTGCCGATCGCGTGCTGGCGGCGGCTGCTGCCAACGGCGTCTTGGACTATGCCCTGACTCGCGAGGGGTGGCAGCTTTGGACGGGTCTTTCCATGCTGCTGCAAGGCAGAGATGCTGAGGCGGAGGAGCATCTCTCGGCGTGCCTGCTGAGTATGCAGAAAGGAGACCGCCAGCTCGAGATCCCGACGGCTGCGGTGTACCTGGCCGAGGCGCAATGGCGGCTCGGCCTCGAGGATGAGTCCGACGCTACGGCAGAGCTGGCCTTCGTCTCTGCCTCGGCCCACGGGACTCAGCACTTGCTGCTGACAGCGTTGGCGGACATGCCATCGGTTGCGGCCAGAGCCGCCGACACCAAGTCCAGTCGCATGTCGCACTGTCACGAGATCCTCGACGTGCTGTCGGGCCAGCACCCCGTGCGCGTGAATGTGAGTGCGCCACGTCTCGTCCTCGAGGAGTTCGGAGAGCCGACCCTCACGGTCGACGGAAAGGTGGTCCAGCCCCGCCTGACGAAGAGTGTGGAGCTGCTCAGTTATCTACTCGGAAGCCCTGACCGGAGGGCCACACGCGATGAGCTTCTCGGCGCGCTCTTCGGCGGCCGCAACGATGCTGCCAGTCGAAGCTACCTGCGCCAGGCCCTCTTCCGGCTCCGCCAGGCGCTCCCCGCAGACCTTGGACCGTCGCAGGATGGGGACGTCTTCAGTTTGGTCGGCCCGGAGCTGGCGATGGGCTCGGCCCAGCGAGCTGTTGACATCGTCGCGCAAGCCGGAAGGCAAGACGGAGAGGTGCGACTCCAGACGCTCTTGCACGCCCTCAGAAGTGCAGAGAGGGGTGCTTTTCTGGCAACTATGTCAGGTAAATGGGTCGCGGAGCGTCGCGTGGCTCTGACCGGGATCCTACTGTCGGCCAGAGTCGACGCAGCCAAGTTGGCCTTTCGATTGAACCGTCTTCGTGAGGCGAAGGGTCTGGTCGACTACGTGCTCCGCGACGATCCTTACCGCGAGCAGGCCTGGCAGCTCGCGATCCAGCTTGAGTATGCCAGCGGCAGCGATGACGCAGCGTTGGCGCTTTATCGGCGGTACGTCGCACGGATGAGGGAGCTCGGCGTCGCGCCGTCCGACGAGGTTCGCCGGCTTGTCACCCAACTACGCCGATAAGGGCTCGCGCCGTTAGGCGCGATGCGATACCTCGGTAGTAGCACAGGCACAGAACCTGCTGATCATGGAGTTGCGACGCTCTGTGATCACCGGGAGGTCTGTGCCTGCCCCGCCATCATGGCTGACCGAAGCCCTCTGGGACCGATTCGCGACGCTGCTGCCGCAGCGGCCGGTCTACGATCGGCTCACCCGCTGGGCTGTCACTGCCCGCGGATCAGTGAGCGGGTCGTGTTCGGCAAGCTGCTCCAGCTCCTGCGCTTCGGCTGCTCCTACCAGGCGTTCGCCGATACGACCGGCTCGGCCACCACGATCCGCTCCCGCCGTGACGAGCGGACCCGACGGGGCGTCTTCCCCGAGCTTCCGTGCATCGTCCTGGAGTCCTAGGACCGTATCGTCGGTCTCGTCCAGGATCAGATCGCCATCGCCGGGTCGATCGTCCAGATGTCACTTGTCCCCAGGCCGGGGTTGCCGGCCGCGCAGCGCCATGGCGTAAGCCATCAACCTGCCCACAAACAGAAATCTCCACTCCCAACGAGCAGAAAGGGTCCGCCAGCGAGTTGACGAACCGTCACGCAAGATCGCGGTTAAACGCCGAGCTAACACCCTCTTCGCAGTCGGTTAACGCCGTGACCGCGACGATGAGCCGCGTCCCTGGAGAACTGGAGGCATAACCATGAGGACCGGTTCGGAGTACCTGGAAAATCTGCGCGACGGGCGCAACGTCATCATCGACGGTGAGCGCATCGAGGATCTGACTACGCATCCTCTGACCCGTGGCTACGCCGCGCAAGCAGCGCGCTTCTATGACCTGCATCACGAGCCCGAAAACCAGGACTCCCTGACCTTCGTCGACGAGAACGGCACGCGACGCCCGATCGGCTGGCTGTATCCGCGAAACCAGCACGACCTCGAACGCCGGCGCGACTACGCCAACCAGGTGATCCGCAGCTTTGGCGGCGGCGCGTTCGGCCGCCTCCCTCAGAGCAACAACGGCAACTGGTACGCCCTCGTGGACGACACCGCCCCTTGGGCTGAGCTGTCCAAGGACACGCCCGCGAGCGTCGACCTCGCCCGCAACATCGTCGCGGACTTCGAGGCCAACCGCGACGCGGACCTCTGGACGGTCCCCCTGCTCAACGACGTGCAGCGCGACCGCTCGGACCCCGCCGTGGCCGCACGCAACCCGATGCTCCGTGTCAAGGAGCGCAATGACGAGGGCATCGTGGTTGAAGGCTGGAAGGGGGTCTCCACCGCGGTCATATTTGCCGACACGATGCTGCTCGGCAACATAGTGAAGCCCGGGACAGAACCGGAGCACATCATCTGGGCGAGCGTCCCGGTGAACCACCCGAACGTCACGCACGTGGGACGACGTTCCAACGCCACACCCGCCCAGTCCATCTCCGAGCGGCCGTTGTCAAGCCTCGGCGACGAGCTCGACTCCATGACGTACTTCGATGACGTCCTCATCCCGTGGGAGCACATCTACCACCTGGGCAACGTCGATCACTCCAGGTTGTATGCGCAGCGTACGTTCGATTTCGAGCACGCCGACACCCTGCACCACATGATCGTCAACGCGGAGCTCATGACCGGACTGGCGGTCCTCATCGCACAGTCAACCGGAACGGCTCAACACCCGGTCGTGGGATCCGACCTCGCCGACCTCGTCCGCTTCCACGAGACGCTGCGAGCCTTCAGCATCGCTTCGGAGGCGACCGCGTTCGTGACGCCCAGGGGGCTGTGCAAGCCGAACAACATCTTCTACGACTTCGGCCGCGCGCACTACCTCGAGAACGTGGGCCGGCTGACGGAGAAGCTCGTGGAGATGTGCGGCCGCTCAGCGGTGTTGTCGCCGAGCGAGAGGGATTTCGAGGTTCCCGGGATCGGCACCAGGCTCCTGGAGATGTTCCACGGCACGACGCTGAGCGCGCACGACAAGGTGCGGCTCTTCAAGTTCGTCCAGGACCGGTTCCTCAGCGACTGGGCCGGGCGCTTCCGGTCGTTCGAGAGGTTCCAGGGCACGCCGTTGTTCCTCATCAAGCTGCTGACGATGCAGCGCATCTCGACCGACCCCGGCGGCTCCATCACCGAACTGGCCCGCGAGGCAATCGGTCTCGGCACCTCCGACGAGATGACCGCACGCGCCGTCGCCGAGAGCAAGGAGTTGTTCGGCTCGGTGACTCCCGTCGCTACCGAGCCTGCGCGCGCTCGGGCCGCCGATGCCAACCAGGGCTTCTCGCTGGACGACAAGGATCAGCCCGACTACATCAAGACCCAGGACGCGTGACCGCCACCGATGTGCTCGGCCCGCGGGATCCCGCGGGCCGAGCACATCGGCAGCATGCTTCGCCCGCCGGCGATTCAGGAGTCAGTCCATGAACGCGGTCTGGAGGCCCTCAACGGGCGTTGTCACGTTGTTGGGTGAGTGCCTGACGGAGCGCAAGGGCCTGGTCGGCCTGGGGCGTTGGCTCTGGGACAGGCCGTTGCGGGCGGCCCGACTGCGGCATTGATCTGCTCACAGTTGGCGAAGCGGATGGTCATTTCGACTCGGTAGTCGGGGCGGTGAGCAGGTGGCGCGGGTCGGAAGTGGGGTGGGATGCCGCTGGACGCGGACAGGAACCTCTGGGCCCGCCCACGCTACGGCTCCCGGGAGGCATGAGTCGGTGTCAGAGTGAGGAATTCGGATGAGAGCGTTCGTTCATCGGGGACAAGTCACCAAGGTGGTGTTCGGTAGGAGGACACGCAGCCGTATCCCCGACGAGGTCGTACTCATGGGCTGCGAGCGCATGGTGGTGCTGTCCACCCCGAACCAGGCGGCGCAGTCTGCCGAGATGGGTGACCTCCTGGGCGCGGCGATGGTCGGGCACTTCGCCGAGGCGACCATGCACACACCGGTCGAGGTCACGGAGAAGGCGGTGGCGTATGTCCAGTCGGTCAAGGCCGATGGCGTGCTCACCGTCGGAGGAGGGTCCACGATAGGTCTCGGCAAGGCCATCGCGGCCAGGGCCGGGCTTCCGCAACTGGCGCTGCCCACGACGTACGCGGGATCGGAGATGACGCCGATCCTGGGGGAGACCGAAGGCGGTCGCAAAACCACGCGACGACTGCCCGAGGTCCTCCCCAGGACCGTGGTGTACGACGTCGACCTGACGCTGACGCTTCCTCCCGCCGTGGCTGCGGTCAGCGGCGTCAACGCCTTGGCGCACGCGGTGGAGGCGCTCTACGGACAGGACCACGACCCCATCGCGAACCTCATGGCCGGTGAGGCGGTCGACGCACTGATCCGTTCCCTGCCGACGGTGATACGGCGCCCGGACGACCCGGAGGCACGCGCCGGGGCACTGTACGGCGCTTGGCTGGCCGGTACCTGCCTCGGGTCAGTCGGGATGGCGCTGCATCACAAGGTGTGCCATGTGCTGGGTGGCACGTTCAATCTGCCCCATGCCGAGACGCACGCGGTGGTGCTTCCGCATGTCCTCGCCTTCAATGCGGCAGCCGCGCCCGATGCCGTCGAGCACGTCGCACGCACGCTTCCCGGCTCCGAGGGCGGTACAGCGGCCGCTCTCTTCGACTTCGTCGGAGAACTCGGTGCCCCCCGCGCCTTGAGGGACCTGGGCATGCCGGAAGCGGGGATCGACCAGGCAGCCGATCTGATCGTCCAGAACGCCTACTGGAATCCGCGCCCGGTGGACCGCTCATCGGCCAGGGCGCTGCTGACCCGGGCGTGGGCCGGCGAACGCCCCGCAGTCTGATCCTCTCCTGCGCACTTTCCGCGACAAGAACTTCATCACCAGGGAGCCCCCTCATGCGTGACCTCAACAGTGAAACCATCACCCATGAGGTGATCGCCACCTTGGACGGCGTCAAGGACCCCCGTACGGCCAAGATTCTCGAGGCGCTCGTCCGTCACGCCCATGCCTTCGTCCGCGAAGTCGCACTGACCGAAGAGGAGTGGGCCACCGGCATCGACTTCCTCACCCGCACCGGTCACCTGTGCACCCCGACGCGGCAGGAGTTCATCCTGCTCTCCGATGTCCTGGGCGTCACCATGCTGGTGGACGCGCTGAACCACCAGCGCGAGTCCGTGGCCACCGAGAACAGCGTCCTCGGCCCCTACTTCCGCGAGGACCGGCCGGAGCACTCCCACGCCGCCGACATCTCCGCGGGCCTCACAGGTATCCCGCTCTTCTTCGAGGGTCTGGTGACCGACCACAAGGGCGAGCCGGTCGCCGACGCGGCTGTCGACGTGTGGCACAGCGACTCCGACGGCCACTACGACGTCGATGTCCCGGGCCTGCAGGAGACCGCGATGCGCGCCCTGCTGCGGAGTGACGGCAAGGGTGGCTTCGCCTTTCGTTCCATCCGTCCGGCGAGTTACCCGATTCCGGGTGACGGAACGGTGGGTGAGCTCATGCGGGCCGCGGACCGGTCCTTGATGCGCCCCGCTCATGTCCACGTGGTCATCGACGCGCCCGGCTTCCAGCGGGTGACGACGATGCTGTTTCCCTCCGACGACCCATACCTGGAGCAGGACCCGGTCTTCGGCGTCAAGGACTCACTCGTGGCCGATTTCGCCTCCCACGAAGCCGGAACCGGACCCTACAGCGACCGCACGGACCAGCCGTACACCCTGCTGCGGTACACCTTCGTTCTCGCCCCCGGCCAGGGCTGAGCCCTCGCCGGTGAGCGTTGCCTGTGGTGAAAGGCGGTTTCCATTGCAAAGGCTTCCGGCCGACCGGAGCGTCCAGCCCTCGACAGAGATCAGGGACCTGGTGGGCCGGCTGAGGCATTGACTCGCCGCCACCACTCGGAACACACGCAATACCCGCTTCGCTGCGTGGATCACATCAGTTTCCCCGTCATCAGTGGGCACTGGAGCACGCTGCAACTCACTCGCACAGGGCTCAGATCAATCTTCAGGGAGGTCTACCGATGTCCGAGAGCCTTGAGATGCCCGAAACCCTTGACATGAAGGACGCCTTCCGGGCCACGATGAGCCGACTCGCATCGGGGGTCAGTGTCATCACCACCCGGTCGGGGGACGCCCCCATCGGCATAACGGTCAGTGCCGTCACGTCCCTTTCGATGGACCCGATGCAGCTGATCGTCTGCATCAACAACCACCTCTTCACCCGTAGCGCGATCGCCGAGCACGGACGATTCGCCGTCAACATCCTCGGGGAAGGCAGCCAAGCGCTCGCCAAGAACTTCGCGACCTCCAAGAAGGACAAGTTCGCGGGTGTGAGCGTCAGTGAGGAGCACGGTGTTCCGGTGCTGAAGGACGCCATCGCCTGTGTCGTGTGCGATGTGTCGGCGGCACTCCCCGGAGGGGACCACACCATTTTCGTCGGCGACGCCCGACACTTCGAGCACCAGGCGGCAGCCCGGCCGCTGGTGCACTTCGCGGGCGTGTTCTGCGCCATGACCTGAGGGCATCGGCGGCCTCATCGGGTCATGTTCACGGGTGTGAGCCCGCTGAAGGCCCGGCCTTGGGCGCACGGCCTCGCTCGGACGCCGAAGGCGCCGAATGATCGCCATCGCACTGGAGGAGGGGCAATGCGGCCTGTCGTCCCCGAGTTCAAACTCCAACCACCGCCGCGGCCCCCTCACCTTCAGGACCGCCCCCGCCTCGTGTCCCGACTGGACGCGGCTACCGAGCTGCCGATCGTCGTTCCGCACCTGCAGGCGCCGGGAAGGCGACACTCTTGGCCGCCCACCAGCCGTGGTCAGTTGAGATAGTCGGCGACGAGCGCGGCGAATTCGTCGGGTGTGGCGAGGCGGACGCCGAGGTCTTCGGCTTTTGCGCGCTTGGACCCGGCGTTATCGCCGGCGACCACCAGGGTGGTCTTCTTGGACACGCTGGAGGAGGAGCGGCCGCCGGCCCGTTCGATGAGTTCGTTCATCTGGTTGCGGCTGAGCGGCTCCAGCGGCCCGGTCATCGCTCCGGTGACCACGATGGTCATCCCGGCGAGCGGACCTCCGGCCGGGACGCCGTCTGGGCCTTTGGCGGTCCGGGTGGTGTCGTCGGCGGCCGCCGATGGGGGAGTGGCGCCGGGTTCGGTCATGTTCACCCCGGCTGCTGCGAGTTTGTGGATCAGCCCGGCGAGTTCGGCAAGTTCGGCGACGATGGCGGGTGCCTTTTCGGCGCCGATGCCTTCGACCTGCTGCAGGGCGTCGGCGTCGGCGGCACGGATGTTGTCCATGGTTGCGAAGTGTCGGGCGATGCGGCGGGACATGGAGCGGCCCGTGCCGCGAACACCAAGGGCGCACAGCACCCGCGACAGCGGCCGCGTCTTGGCCGCGGCCAGGGCGGCCAGCAGGTTGTCGGTACTGGTGGCGCCCATCCGCTCCAGCCCGAGAAGCTGGTCGCGGGTCAGGGCGAACAGGTCGGCGAGATCGGTGACCAGCTCGGCCTCGACGAGCTGCACGACGCGGGTGGTGCCCAGGCCTTCGATGTCGAGCTGGTCGCGGCCCGCGGCGTAGGAGAGGGAGGCGACCAGGTGGCAGTTGCGGCCCTGCTCGCACCGCCAGCGCTCCTGGCTGGTGTCGATGCCCAAGCCGCAGCGCGGGCACACCTCCGGGAAGATGATCGGCTTCTCGTCGCCGGTGCGCAGGTGGGCGACCGGGGCCTCGATACGGGGGATGACGTCGCCGGCGCGGTGGACCATGACGTGGTCGCCCAGGCGCAGGTCGCGGCGGGTGATGTCGGCCGGGTTGTGGAGCGTGGCGTAGGTGACGGTGGAGCCGTCGATCTCGACCGGTTCCAGGACGCCGCGTGGGGCGATGATGCCGGTGCGGCCCACGTTCCACTCCACCTCGAGCAGCCGGGTGATCTTCTCGACGGCCGGCAGCTTGTAGGCGATCGCCCACCGCGGGGCCCGCGATCCGGAGCCCGCGGCCCGCTGATCGGCTGCGAGGTCGGCCTTGATGACGATGCCGTCGATACCGAATGGCAGCTCGGCGCGCAGCGCGGCGATCTCCTTGATGCGGGTGAGCACGTCGTCGTCGGTGGTAGCCGTGACGCCAGGCACCAGGGTGGTGGCGGTCGTGTTCACACCGAGCTCGGCGGCCAGAGCCATCAGCTCACCGTGCGCGAGGGCGGTAAGCCGCTGGGCCAGGACGTCGCCGGTGTCGGGCAGCGGCAGCAGGCCGTAGCCGAAGAACGTCATCGGCACCGTGTACGCACGGTCCTTGGCACGCAGCGTGCCTGCTGCGGCGTTGCGCGGATTCGCGAACGGCTGCCCGCCATGTGCGGTGCGCACCTCGTTGGCATGCTCGAACTGGGCGGTGGTCATCAGCACTTCGCCCCGTACTTCCACCGTGACCGGCTCGGCCAGCTCGTCCGGGAGTCCCTCGATGGTGCCTATCGCGTGTGAGACGTCCTCCCCGGCCGTCCCGTCGCCACGGGTGATCAGCCGGGCCAGCCGGCCCTGGGAGTAGCGGGCGGCGATGGCAAGCCCGTCGAGCTTCGGCTCGACGCTGAAGCGTTCCGCCTCATGGCCGATCCTTCGGGCCAGCGAGGCCGTCCAGGCAGCGAACTGCTCAGGCGAGAACACGTTGTCCAGGCTCAGCATCGCCACCGTATGCGGCACGTCGCCCTCGGCCGCGCCGCCGGCGATCTTTCCGGTCGGCGAGTCGGGCAGCACCTGGTCGGGATGATCGGCCTCCCACGCGGAGATCGCCCGCA
This sequence comes from Streptomyces sp. NPDC001156, assembly GCF_053598275.1. Classification (NCBI taxonomy): domain Bacteria; kingdom Bacillati; phylum Actinomycetota; class Actinomycetes; order Kitasatosporales; family Streptomycetaceae; genus Streptomyces; species Streptomyces sp. NPDC001156. The sequence goes on from NZ_JBSFJX010000131.1 coordinate 21,143, forward strand.
CCAGCCGGTCGTAGGCCTCGTCATCCAGGGGCGAGGTACCGCCCGCGTAGTAAGCGGCCGCGGCCTTCACTGCGTCCGCGACCGCCTGCACGTAGGCGGCGGTATCCACGATCTGCGCAACGGGTGTCGTCATGTCCGTCATCCTGCCTGTCACCACTGACAACGCCCTCGCACGTACATCCCCACGTCCCGAGGACGACCACGCCAAACCGGTGTGGTGACTGTGCGCCGCACCCCGGCTGACGCCCGGTGGTCCCACCTGGCTGACCGGCTCCCGGACAGTCTCGACGACACTTCGTGGCTGGGGCCCTGCATGGCGCGGCGTGCAGGGAGCCGATCACCGCACCGCTCGCCAGGTGCGGCGCGGTGAACAGCCTTGTAGTGCCCATGCGTACGCAGTCGCGGGCGACCCGCCGCGTACCCCGGGCAGCAGCCGCCGGCACCGGCCGGCACCGGCCGGCGTTTTCCTGTGCGTTGAATCCTCCCCCAGCTGAACTGCAGGGGGATTCCTGGCTCACGTTGGCTGCGGGTCAGCGACCAGCAGCTCTTACACGATCAACACCAGCCGGGTTGAAACCAGCCCGGTTTTGTA
>NZ_JBSFJX010000132.1:0-21672 GCF_053598275.1 Streptomyces sp. NPDC001156
TCGACCTCGCCATCGACCTCGCCATCGACCTCGCCATCGACCTCGCCATCGACCTCGCCATCGACCTCGCCATCGACCTCGCCATCGACCTCGCCATCGACCTCGCCGTCGAGGCGAGGAACGCGGCTCAGGAGGCGAGCACCGGCTCCTCGACCCCCTTCGGCGCCGGTTCGGCCTGCCCGCCCTCCACATGCTGCGCGGGCCGCCTGGGCAGGGCGAACATCAGCAGGAAGATCGCCACCAGCACCGCGGCGACCCAGCCCAGGGCGTGCTCGAAGGCATGCACGAAGGCGGGCCCCACCTGTGCCGGGGTCAGCCGGTCGCCGATCTCGCCGAAGAAGACCACCGAGACCAGCCCGAGGCCGAGCGCGTTGCCCATCTGCTGGACCGTGTTGATGAGGCCGGACGCCGAACCGGAGTGTTCCCGCGGTACCTCGGACAGGATCGCGTCCGTCAGCGGGGCGACGATCAGTCCCATGCCCGCGCCCATCACCACCAGTGGCAGGGCCATCTGCCAGGAGGCGATGGCGAGGCCGTACCGGGCGGACTCCCCGATGTAGAGGAGCACACCCGCCGCCATCACCAGTGCACCCGCCTGCAGCACCCCGCGGCCGAAGCGCGGCACCAACTTCTGCACGGACAGCCCGGCCGCCGTCGAGACCGCGATCGAGAACGGCACGCCCGTCAGGCCCGCGCGCAGCGCGCTCCAGCCGAGCCCGACCTGCATGTACAGCGTCCAGACCAGGAAGAAGACACCGAGGCCGACACCGAAGACCGTCTGCACCGCGATACCCGCAGCGAAACTCTTCACGCGGAACAGGGAGAGTTCCACAAGCGGGGACCCGTCCCGCACGGCCTTCCGCTTCTCGTACGCCACGAGCGCCGCGAAGACGACCAGCGCGCCCGCCATCGACGCGTACCCCCACAGCGGCCAGCCCAGCTCCCGGCCGCGTGTGAGCGGGTAAAGCAGCATGAGCAGACCGAGAGTGACCAGCGCCACGCCGACGAGGTCGAGGCGCAGGGCCCGCGGTGCCTTGGACTCCGCGATGTAGCGCCGGCCCAGCAGGAACGCCCCGATGCCGACCGGCAGGTTGATCAGGAAGATGGGCCGCCACTCAAGACCGAAGAGGTTCCACTCGGTGAGGAGTGCGCCGAGGAGCGGTCCGGAGACGGCCCCCAGTCCGACGATCGCACCGAAGAGCCCGAAGACCTTGCCCCGCTCGTGCGCCGGGAAGGTGGCGTGCACGATCGACAGCACCTGCGGCACCATCATCGCGGCCATCGCGCCCTGCAGGATCCGTGAGGCCACGAGCATCTCGGGGTTCGCGGCGAAGCCGCACAGCGCCGAGGCGATCGTGAATCCGCCGATGCCGATCAGGAAGAGCCGCCTGCGGCCGTGGATGTCCCCGAGCCGGCCGCCGGTGATGAGCCCGGCGGCGAAGGCGAGCGCGTACCCGGCGGTGATCCACTGGATCTGGCTGAACGATGCTCCCGCGTCCCGCTGGATCGACGGGATGGCGATGTTGACGATCGTGACGTCGACCAGGTCCATGAAGGCCGCGGTCATCACGATGGCGAGCGCGAACCAGCGACGACGGTCGCCGGGGTCGGTGGTGCTGCTGCTGAGTGTGGTCTCCGTGGAGGTCATGGTCCGAAGCTAGGGCCGCAATAGGTCAGATTGTGTCCTAGTTCTACGGCATCCTCGGATTCATGACGACCGACACTCCGGCGCGCCTTCTCCAGTTGCTCTCCCTCCTGCAGACCCCACGCGAGTGGCCGGGTGCCGAGCTCGCCGACCGGCTGGGGGTGTCCCGGCGCACGGTCCGCCGGGACGTCGACCGGCTGCGCGAGCTCGGCTATCCGGTCCAGGCCAGCAAGGGTGCCGACGGCGGGTACCGGCTGGTCGCCGGGAAGGCGATGCCGCCGCTCGTGCTCGACGACGAGGAGGCCGTGGCGATCGCGGTCGGGCTGCGCGCCGGCGCCGGGCACGCGGTCGAAGGCGTCGACGAGGCGTCGGTACGGGCCCTGGCCAAGCTGGAACAGGTGCTGCCGGCCCGGCTGCGCCACCGGGTCACCACCCTCCAGGCCGCCACCAGCGCCCTGACCAGCGGCGACGGGGCGAGTATCGCGCCCGAGACGCTGACCGTGATGGCCTCGACGATCGCGGGGCACGAGCGGCTGCGGTTCGCCTACCGCTCCGGGGACGGAACGCCGTCCCGGCGCCAGACCGAGCCGTACCGGCTGGTGTCCACGGGACGCCGCTGGTATCTCGTCGCCTACGACCTGGAGCGCGACGACTGGCGTACGTTCCGGGTCGACCGGGTCAGCGAGCCGTTCGCGACCGGCGCGAGGTTCGCCCCGCGGGAGCTGCCTGCGGGGAGCGCGGCGGAATATCTGCGGCAGTCGATGTACCGGCGCCAGGAGGCGTACGAGTTCGAGGCGACCTTCGCCGCGCCCGCGGACGTCGTCGCGGCGCGCCTGCCGCGCTGGTTCGCGGAGCCCGAGCCGCTCGGCGACCACAGCTGCCGGCTGCGCGGCACGTCGAGCGACTCCGTGGAATGGCTCGTGGTACGGCTCGCCATGACCGACTGCGAGTTCATGGTGCACCGGCCCGCCGAACTGGTCGCCTGCGCAAAGAACTTGGGTGAGCGACTGAGCCGGGCGGCTCAGGCCTCGAAGGACTGAGCAGTACGGCTCGACGGAAGGTGGGCGGCCCGCACCGAAAACGGGCGCGGCCCGGAGGGAGTTGTGCGGGCCGCCGAGCCGGTCAGCGCGCGAGAGGCCGGCACCGCAGAAAACAGCTGCGCGCGAGAGGGCCGGCACGGGGAGCGCTGCGCGGCCGGCCTCCCGCAGAAAATCAGCCGATCTCCCACACGAAGTCCCGCAGGGCCTCCAAGTTGCGTACGGCGAGAGCGGCGGGCCCGTGCGGACCGGCTGGCGATTCGTCACTCGCGGCCCAGCTCTCCACCGCCACGCGTACGGCGGCGGAGGCGACGGCGGCGGTGAAACGCAGCGCCGGCGTCACGGCATCCGACGGATCGTCACCACTCCGCGTCCGCGCCGCGAGCACCTCTGCGAGTTCGTGTTCCGCGGCCTGGCAGATCTCGGCCCAGACCTTGGTGAGCGCGGGGTTGGTGCCAGTCAGACGCAGCAGGGCGCGGACCCACTCGAGGGACCTCGCGGAGACGCCGACGCCGTGGGTCAGGGTGTGGACCGCTGCGTGGTGCAGGGCGTCGGCGACGGTGAGGTGGGCGGGGGCGTCGCGGACGGCCTGCGACCACCTGCGGGCACCCGCCGAGAACAGCGGGGCCAGCGCCTCCTCCTTGGTGGCGAAATAGCGGTAGAAGGTGCGCGGTGCCACCCCGGCGGAGCGGGCGATGTCCTCGGCCCGGGTGGCGCGCAGGCCGTTCGCCATGAAGAGTCCTGCCGCGGCCTGGGCGATCTCCATCCGGGTCGCCGCCTTGCGCCGCTCGGTGAGGGAAGCTCCCTCGGGTTCTTGCGCCGTACGGGCGGGAGATGTCCCGCTCATACGTTTCGTACTGGTCACGACGGCAGGTTATGCCGCTGTGGCACAATCTGCCATTCGGGCCGCCCCGGGGTTCAGGTTCGGGGCGGCCCATCGGCTCGCCCTGTCCGGAGCAGGCAGGAAAAGGGCCGGGCCCCGGCGCCTAGGGGGGAGTGGCACCGGGACCCGGCTGGGGAGAGTCCCGGCGCCGGGGGGAGTGCGTCGGGACTCGGCTCTGGAGGGCGCGGACCATGCGGTCCGGCCCGTGCTGTGGACGGACCCGGAGGGGTTGTGCCCCGGACCCGGTGGGTTGAAGCGACGGAACACGCCAAGTCGTCCGGCGAGAAGGGATCCGCCGGCCGGTGTCGCACACCGGCCGTACGAAACCGTCACGCCGCCGCGTCAAAGCCCGTCTGCCGCGCCAGCTTCTTCAGTTCGAGCAGGGCGTGCTTCTCGATCTGCCGGATGCGCTCACGCGTGAGGCCGTGCTCCTTGCCGACCTCGGTCAGCGTGCGCTCCCGGCCGTCCTCGATGCCGTACCGCATCTTGATGATCGAGGCCGTACGCTCGTCGAGCCGCCCGATGAGGTCGTCCAGCTCCTCGCTGCGCAGCAGCGTGAGCACGGACTGCTCCGGCGACACCGCCGACGTGTCCTCCAGCAGGTCCCCGAACTGGGTCTCGCCCTCATCGTCCACCGACATGTTGAGCGACACCGGGTCGCGGGCCCAGTCGAGCACGTCACTGATGCGCTCGGCCGTGGTGTCCAGCTCGGCGGCGATCTCGGCGGGCTCGGGGTCGCGCCCGTTCTCACGGTTGAACTCGCGCTGCACCCGGCGGATCCGGCCGAGCTCCTCGACCAGGTGGACGGGCAGCCGGATGGTCCGGGACTGGTCCGCGATCGACCTGGTGATCGCCTGACGGATCCACCAGGTCGCGTACGTCGAGAACTTGAAGCCCTTGCGGTAGTCGAACTTCTCGACCGCTCGCACCAGACCGGCGTTGCCCTCCTGGATGAGGTCGAGCAACGGGAGGCCACTACGCGGATAGCGGCGCGCCACGGCGACGACGAGCCGGAGGTTCGAGCGGATGAAGATGTCCTTGGCCCGCTCCCCCTCCGCGACCAGGGCTTCCAGCTCCTCACGGGTGGCATCGGCCTTGGCCTCCTCCTCCCCGTCGAGGATCTGCCGCGCGAACACCCCCGCCTCGATGACCTGGGACAGCTCGACCTCCCTGGCGGCGTCGAGCAGCGGCGTACGCGCGATCTCGTCGAGGTACATGCCGACCAGGTCGCGATCGGCGATCTCGCCGCCATGGGCGCGAACACTGTTTGCCGCGTCGACGGTCTCGCCTCCGGCGGACTTGCGACGGGCGACGGCACGGGTTGCCATGCGTGCTCCCTTGCGATGGTGGGCTGGCGGGTGGTCCAGTGACGCTTCGGACACCCTTCCGGGTGCCCGGCATCCGAAGGAAACAACGACTGGAATCAGGACAGAATTCCCAACCCGTCCCTCAATTTTTCTGATCATGCAGTACCCTGTGCCGCCATCAGGGAGGCCGGATGCCGTCGGAACGTACAGAGGTGCAGGTCAGGCCGGGAGTCGAGGGTGACCTCGTAGCCCTCACGGACATCTACAACCACTATGTACGTGAGACGCCCATCACCTTCGACACCGCGATCTTCACCCCGGAAGAGCGACGTCCTTGGCTGCTCTCCCACCCTGAAGACGGCCCGCACCTGCTGAAGGTTGCCGTGGCACCGGACTCACAGGAGATTCTCGGGTACGCCACATCCAGCGCCTTCCGTCCGAAGCCGGCGTACGCGACCTCGGTGGAGGTCACCGTCTACCTCGCCCCGCACGCGACGGGCCGCGGGGTCGGCGCACACCTCTACCAGTCTCTCTTCGAGTCCCTGACCGAGGAGGGTCTCCACCGCGCCTACGCGGGCATCGCCCAGCCCAACGAAGCGTCCGTGCGGCTGCACGAACGCTTCGACTTCCGGCACGGGGGCACGTACCGCGAGGTGGGGTTCAAATTCGGACGTTACTGGGACGTGGCCTGGTACGAGAAGGAGCTCTAGCCGGCGGGCCAGCCGAACTGCACCGACCTCTTCGCCAGACCCATCCAGAACCCGTCGATCACGGACCGCTGCGCGTCCAGTTCCCCCGCCGCGTCCGCCGCGCCCATGGTCACGAAGAGCGGGGCGAAGTGCTCCGTACGGGGGTGGGCGAGGCGGCCCGCCGGGGACTTGCGGGTGAAGTCGAGCAGGGCGTCGACGTCTTGGGCCTCCAGCGCGCGGTGGCCCCAGTCGTCGAACTCCGCCGACCAGCCCGGCACTCCACCCGCATGGCGCAGTGCGGCCAGGTTGTGGGTGAAGAAGCCGGAGCCGATGATCAGCACGCCCTCGTCGCGCAGCGGGGCCAGCCTGCGGCCGATCTCCATGAGCCGGACGGGGTCGAGGGTCGGCAGGGAGATCTGCAGGACGGGGATGTCGGCCTCGGGGTACATCTCGACCAGGGGCACATACGCGCCGTGATCCAGACCGCGGTCCGGCATGTCCTGCACGGGGGTAGGCAGGAGCTTGCGCACCGACTCGGCGAGCTCGGGGGCGCCTGGGGCCGCGTACGTCACCCGGTAGTAGTGCTCGGGGAAGCCCCAGAAGTCGTAGACCAGCGGCAGCGTCCGCACCGCGCCGAGGGCGAGCGGGGCCTCCTCCCAGTGGGCGGAGACCATGAGGATCGCCCGGGGACGCGGCAGCCCTGCGGACCAGGCGGCAAGCTGACCGGGCCAGACGGGGTCGTCGGCCAGCGGGGGCGCACCATGACTCAGATAGAGGGCGGGCATGCGCTCGGGCGCGGTGCGCTCCTCGATGACGGCCGACATGGCGGCTGCCTCCTTCGTATTACTTGAACTCTCAAGTTACTCGACAGAGACTACCCCCGATTTGTTTAAGTTTCAATAAGAGGCCTCGTAGAGTGGGGGCATGAAGACGGCACCCGCTGATGACACTCGCTGGCTCACCGACGAGGAGCAGCGCACCTGGCGTGCGTACATGCACGCCGTCACTCTTCTCGAGGACCATCTCGACCGCCAGTTGCAGCGCGACGCGGGCATGCCGCACGTGTACTACGGACTGCTGGTCCAGCTCGCCGAGGCACCGCACCGGCGGCTGCGCATGACCGAGCTGGCCATGCAGGCCAAGATCACGCGTTCCCGGCTCTCGCACGCCATCGCCCGGCTGGAGAAGAACGGCTGGGTGCGGCGCGAGGACTGCCCCTCCGACAAGCGCGGCCAGCTCGCCGTCCTCACGGACGAGGGATACGACGTACTGTCACGCCACGCGCCCGGGCATGTGGCCGCCGTGCGCCAGGCGATCTTCGACCGGCTCACCCCCGAACAGCAGAGGTCCCTCGGCGAGATCATGTCGGTCATCGCCGAGGGACTGCAGCCCAAGGAGGCGGGGGCGGACCTGCCCTGGCTCCGCTGAACCCGTCCCCCGTACGGCGCAGAGGCCGTGCCGTCGCTCCGTCCGCGAACGGGTCCGCCCCGGTCCCGCGCTGTGGCGGAACCGGGCGGACCCCCGGAAGACCTGCGGACAAAGGGCACCCGTCTCTCATCCGCGGGCGTAGTCCCGTGCACGAAGTTCCGTGAGCGAAGTGCCTCGTGGGCGGTCCGTGCGCGAGGAGCCGCGCACGGGACCCGACGTACCGGCCGTCAGTGGGCGACCACCGGGACCTGCACCTCGTCCTCGACGCCCTCGCTCTGCCCGGAGACCGACTGGGCTCCCGGGCGACCGGCGTTGACCAGGGTCAGAGCGACGGCCGCGGCGACGACGAGGATGCCGACGGCGAACCAGATCGCGCTCGCGTAACCGTGCACCTGACCCTGCAGCTGAACCAGCTGCGCCTGGGACTTGGAGGTGGCGGTCGCGATGTGGTCCTTGATGTAGGACGTGGTCGCCGAGGCCGCGATCGTGTTGAGCAGGGCCGTGCCGATCGCGCCGCCGACCTGCTGCGAGGTGTTGACCATCGCGGAGGCGACACCGGCGTCCCGCGGCTGCACACCGTGCGTGGCCAGGGCCATCGCCGGCATGAACGCGGTACCCATACCGAGGCCGAGCAGCAGCATGGCCGGCAGCACCACCGAGGCGTACGACGAGCCGATCTCCAGCTGGGCCAGCAGGAACATGCCGGCGGCGGCGCCCAGGAAGCCGGGGCCCATCAGCAGCCGCGCCGGGACGCGGGTCATCAGACGGGTGCCGATCTGGGTGGAGCCGGTGATCATGCCCGCGATCATGGGCAGGAAGGCGAAGCCGGTCTTGACCGGCGAGTAGCCCTTCACGACCTGCAGGTAGTAGGTCAGGAAGAGGAACGTGCCGAACATCGCGATGATCGCGAGACCGAGGGAGAGGTAGACGCCTCCACGGTTGCGGTCGGTGATGACGCGCAGCGGCAGCAGCGGGGCCTTGACCTTGGACTCGGTGAGCACGAAGGCCACGAGCAGGACGGCGGCCGCGACGAACAGGCCGACCGTCAGAGAATCGCCCCAGCCGTCCGACTCGGCGCGCGTGAAGCCGTAGACGAGCGAGACCAGGCCGAGGGTGGAGAGGATGACGCCCGGGATGTCGAGCGGCGAGCGGTTGCGGCCGCCCTCCGGCTCCCGGATGACGAAGTAGGCGCCGGCCGCGGCGACGACGGCGAACGGGATGTTGACGAAGAACGTCCAGCGCCAGTCCAGGTACTCGGTGAGGAAGCCGCCGAGGATCAGACCGACGGCGCCACCGCCACCGGCGATCGCACCGTAGATGCCGAAGGCCTTGGCGCGCTCCTTGGCGTCCGTGAACATGACCGCGAGCAGGGACAGCGCGGCAGGGGCGAGGAGTGCGCCGAAGATGCCCTGGAGAGCACGGGAGCCGAACATCATCGCGCCGCTCTGAGCGGCACCGCCGAGCGCGGAGGCGAGGGCGAAGCCGGAGAGGCCGATGACGAAGGCACGCTTACGGCCCCACAGGTCGGCGACCCGGCCACCGAAGAGCAGAAGACCACCGAAGGCGAGGGCGTAGGCCGTCACCACCCACTGGCGGTTGCCGTCCGAGATCCCCAGATCCTGCTGGGCGGACGGAAGTGCGATGTTCACGATGGTGGCGTCGAGGACGACCATCAGCTGGGCGAGCGCGATGAAGACCAGCGCCCGCCATCGGTTGGAGTCGGGAGCGGAAGCGCCCGGGACGCTTCGGGCTGTTTCAGACATGGAGGTACCCACTTCGGGACTTCGTGACGGAAATGTCGGAGCTCGTAGGCGGAAAAGGGCGTCAGTCGGCACGGCACGTCGCCGGTGACGGCCGAGGCCCTGTCGTCAGTAGGAGACGGGGTCTTCGGTGGGAAGACGGGCGGAGCCCGTGGAACTAATCGCTCAGGCCTGGCGGAGATCCTCCATGGTCACGGCCGTGCCGGGCAGTTCGGAGCGGGCCGGGGCCCGCAGACCGTCCAGGAACAGCTGCAGATGACGGTGGACGAAGCGGTCGAGGCTGAGGCAGCCGGTACCCGCCGGCGGCCTGCTGAGCTGCGCGACCGCGATCATCAGGTCCCCGCGCTCGACATCGGGACGGAGCTGCCCGGCCGCGCGGGCGCGGTCCATGATCTCCTCGATCAGCTGCTCGAGCCGCTCCCGGGCCGCTTCCAGCTCGGGGTGGTGCTCGTCGAACGCGGTGGCGACCATCGGGCACAGCGCGCCGATGCGCTCGTCGGCGACTGCGTGCACGAAGTGGGACAGGGCCTCGAAGGCGTTCCCGGTCTCGGCGAGCGCCCGCTCGGCGCCCTCGGACGTACGGTCCATGACCGAGCAGACGACCTCGCGGACCAGCGCCTCACGGTCGTGGAAGTTGCGGTACACCGTGGCGTTGCCCACGCCGGCCCGGCGGGCGATCTCGTCGAACGGCACGTCGGGGCCGAACTCGACGAACATCTCCCGGGCGGCGGTGACGATCCGCTCCCGGTTGCGCAGGGCATCGGCACGCGGCCGGGACACACGGCGCTGCACGGGGGTCGCGGTCTGCACGGCGCACTCCTCGTTGGAATGGAACGCGATCTGGGGACCCAGTCCCCGTTTCGCTCGGACACAGGCTTAAACGGGGAATCGATCCCCGGTTATTTCCCCACCCGGCGCCCTTTTCGTGTGAGCTGAGCCACATCGCGGAGGGGGTCCTCCATCGCCCCATTCGCGCCGTAACGACACCACCACCCCTTGCGCCCCAACGCCTCGGAGCGCATCTCGAACCCGGGCCGTCCCGTCATCCCTTCCGCACGCGGAAGGCCTCGGACCAGCCACCTGCACCTCCCCCGAACCTCTCGGACCGGCCGCCACACCCTCCCTTCGGCGCCCGGGTCCCCTCGTTCGGTCCGCCTCAGCGAGCGCCCGCACCGCCCTTGACTCAGGGTGAGCACATGGGCGCTTTCCGTGACCAGTCGTGAAGCGAAGGGGACCACTGCATGCTGCTGTCCCGCCGCCGGATACACACGCGCCGTGTCGCCTCGATCGCCTCGGTCACCGTCCTCACCCTGGCGGTCTCCACCTCCGCGGGCACCGGATATCTGATCGGGGGGGCCTCCACGGCGGGATCCGCCGCGCGGTCCCGTGCCTCGGCACTCGGCCCCTGCATGATCCACGGCCGTGCGGGCATCCAGATGCCCGAGTCCATCCCGACATCCCGTGGCTACGCCCGCTCCACCGGCACCATCCGCGCGCTGACGCTGATGATCGACTTCCCTGACGTTCCCGGCCAGGGCAGCGCGCTGAGCCGGTACGCGGAGTTCTTCCCACAGACCCAGAAGTGGTTCGCCACCAGTTCCTACGGCCGCCTCGACTACCGCCCCGAGGCCCCGATACGTCACTGGCTGCGGATGCCCAAGCCGTTCAAGGCGTACGGGCTGGAGCGCGGCGCGCCCTTCGACCCCGGCTACCGCCTGCTCGTCCAGGACATCGTGGCCACCGCCGATCCGCAGGTGGACTTCCGCCGCTACGACCTGGTGAACGTGCTGGTCACCCCCAACGCGGGCCCGGCCGCCCTGGACACCGTCCTGTCGGTGACGTTCGCGGGCAACCCCGATGCCCCGGTCGCCGACGGTATGCCGATCTCCAACGCGTCCTTCATCTACAGCCGCCAGGACGACGGCTCCGGCTCCTACCCCACGACCGGCTACCGGGTCCTGCCCCACGAGAACAACCACACCTTCGGCCTGCCCGACCTCTACACGCAGGAGGGCGGGACGGCCGTCGGGCATTGGGACATCATGAGCGAGGACTGGGGCGCCAACAACGACCTGCTGGGCTGGCACAAGTGGAAGCTCGGCTGGCTGAAGAGCTCCCAGGTCAGCTGTGCGGTCACACGGGGCACCACCGAGTACACGCTCACCCCCCTCGGCCGCGCCGGCGGCCGGAAACTCGTCTTCATACCGATCAGCTCCAGGGCTGGGTACGCCCTCGAACTGCGCACCCACGCCGGAAACGACGCGGAGGTGTGCAGGCCCGGCATCCTCATCTACCGGGTCGACGCGGACGTCGACACCGGCAGCGGACCCATCACGGTCTACGACTCCCAGCGCAACAGCGGCGGCTGCACCCGAAGCCCGAACGTGCAGGCCGAACTGTCCGACGCCACGTTCCAGCCCGGGCAGACCTTCACGGACCCGAAGACGGGGATCGTCGTCACCGTCGTGGGCACGACGCCCACCGGCGACTACCGGGTACACGTGACCCGGCGGTGACCGGTCCCCGGGCCGTACGGGGGGTCCGGGACGGCGCACGACGCGGGCGAACACGGCGGATGCGCCCGGCCCGGCATTACCGTGACTTCATGCTCCCGAACGTCAACGCGGCCACGGCGATCCCCGCCGAAGCCGTCACCCCCCTCGTGCGCGGGCTCACCGTGCTGCGGCGGCTCACCGACGCCGACGGCAGCTGCAGCCTCAGCGCTCTCGAGCGGGCCAGCGGGCTCGCCCGGTCCACGGTCGACCGGATCACGGCGACGCTCGCCCGCATGGGGTACGTACGGCTCGACGGCCGGGACGCCCTGCTCGCCCCGCGGCTTACGGAGCTGGGCAACGCCTATCTGGCGGCGCTGCGGCTCCCGAAGCTGCTCGATACACATGCGGACGCGCTCGCCGACGAACTGGACGAGTCCGTGTCCCTCGCGGTCCCCGATCGGGACGGCATCCGCTTCATCCATCAGGCGACCCGCCGCCGTGCGATGTCGCTGAGCTTCCGCATCGGTGATCTGCTGCCCGCGGAGCGGACCGCTCCAGGCCCGCTGTTCGCGACGGAGTGGGACGAGGCGGACTGGAAGCGCTGGCGCGAGCGCCGGGCCACGGACCCCGAGGACCGGGGCTTCCCCGCGGTGCCGGCCCGCAGCCGCCCGCTCGACGGATCGGACGGCACCACCCTCGGCGACGACTTCGAGGACCGCACCGAGCAGGCGCGGGTGCAGGGGTGGGCACTGGACGACCAGCTCATCGAACCGGGTCTGGTGGCACTCGGCCTGCCCGTACGCGAGGAGAACGGCCGGATCGCCTGTGTGGTCAGCGTGGTCAGCCACACCAGCCGGCATTCTGCCGACGACCTGCGCCGGGCCCTGCTGCCCCGGCTGAGCACGGCGGTGGAGGCGATGGAGCGGGAGCTGCGCGAGGCCCCGCCCGCCGACCCCGCCGCGCCTTCCGGGCTCGCGACCTGGACCGGGGCGTCCAAGCAGGAGCTGGGGCGTGACTTCGTGGAGTCACTGGCGCGCGGGCTGACGGTGATCACCTCCTTCGGGGAGGGCCGCCGTGCGATGACGCTGTCCGAAGTGGCCGAGGCGACGGGCTTGGCGCGGGCCACGGCCCGGCGCGCGCTGATCACGCTGGAGCACCTCGGCTACGTCACCGCCCACGACCGTGCCTTCCGGCTCACCCCGCGCGTCCTGGGCCTCGGCTTCCCGCCGCTGTCCCGGGTGTCGCTTCCGGACATCGCCGTCCCGCACCTGACCGAGCTGTCCCAGCTCCTGCACGAGTCGACCTCGTTGGCGGTGCTGACGGGCGACGACATCCAGTACACGGCCCGGGCGGCCCCGAGCCGCATCATGAGCGTCAACTTCACGGTCGGGACCCGGTTGCCGGCGTATGCCACGTCTCTGGGCCGGGTCATGCTGGCGGATCAGACGGAGCCGAGGCTGCCGAAGCCGGTCTCACTCACACCGCGTACGGTCACGGATCCGGCGGAGCTGAGGGCCCTGCTCGGCCGGGTGCGGAGTCAGGGGTACGCCCTGGTCGACGGGGAGTTGGAGGAGGGGCTGCAGTCGATCGCGGTACCGGTGCGGGACCGCGACGGCCGGGTGGTCGCGGCGGTGAACGTCGCCATGCACAGCAGCCGCCTGACGCAGGACGAGTGCGTCAGCGATGTGCTGCCGGAACTGCGTGCGGCAGCGACGCGGATCGAGGCGGATCTGCATGTGGCCGGGCGGTTCAGAAAGGTGCCGAGCATCTGAGACCAGGCGTGGAGCCGACTGACGGATGGCCGGAGCGCCCAGAGGGCGTGGACCCGGCTGGGCACGGAATACCAAACCGGATGTGCGGTTCTTTCCCAGGATTTCCGGCCATCGCGTCAGCCCGCCTCCGCCCGTCTCCCCGAAGCCGCCACCAGTCGCAGCGCCGGCGGTGAGGCGATACGCGGCAGGAGCAGCGCCCAGAAGCGTGTGAGCGTGATGCGGGAGAGCCAGCGCACATCATGGCCGCCGAGGACGGCGAAGCCCACCGTCGCGCCGACCACCGTGGCCGCCAGGTCCCGTGGCGGCACGTCGGAGAGCAGCCCCTCCCGCGCGGACCGGACGACGGTGTCCTCCACCCAGGAGTGCCAGTACTCGTAGAGGTCCTCGCCGCGGCCCGCCGCCTCCGCCCTGTCACCGAGGTCGAATCCGGCACGCAGGACGACATCGCGGCACAGGCCCTGCATAAGGGCGTGGCTCGTGTCGACGAGGGCCTGGAGGGAGCCGCCGAGCTGCGGCGGCGGCCGGTCGGCGGAGACGATCCGCCGGAAGCGCTCGGCCGCCGCCGCCCGCACTCCCGTGGCAAGAGCCGCCTTGCTGGGGAAGTGGAAGTGCAGGGCTCCGTTGCTGACCCCGGCCCTCGCACTGATGGCCGACAGCGACACCGCCTCGAAGCCGTCCCGGCTGAACAACTCGGCGGCGGAACCGATCAGGGCGTTGCGCGTCCGTACCGCACGTTCCTGCTTGGCCATCGGTCGCTCCATTACTGCGGGGACTCAGGAGATTAACAAACCGTATGTGCGGTTTTCCAGAGGCCAACATCAGAATTCATCCCAACCAAGGGACAACCAGGATCAGTTGGGGCGAAGCACGACCGGCATGGCCGCATAGCCGTTGACGATGAAGGACGGCACTGGCTCCACCAAGTCCAAGGGGACAGCGAGCTGAAGGTCGGGGAAGCGGGCGAAGAGGGCCGCGAGCGCGGTGGTCGCCTCGAGCCTGGCCAGCGGTGCGCCCAGGCACCGGTGCACACCGTGCCCGAACCCCAGGTCGTCGCGCCGGCCGGGCCGCAGCACGTCGAAGACGCCGACGTCCTCCCCGTACACCACGGGATCGGAAGCCGCACCGGCGAAGGAGACCAGGATCGGGTCGCCCTGCTTGATGTGCACGCCGTCCAACTCGATGTCCTCGACGGCGAACCGCATCGGGGAGTACGCGGCGGGACCGTGCGTGCGCAGCATCTCGGCCACCACATCAGCCCACTCCGCGCGGCCCTCGCGGACGTGCGCCCGCTGCTCCGGGTGGGCGCACAAGGCACCGACCGCATTGGTGATGAGGGTGCAGGTGGTCTCCTGGCCTGCGGCGATCATCAGATAGAGGGTGCCGAGGAGTTCCTGCTCGGTCAGCCTGCCGTCGTCGCTGTCGCGGGCCTCGATCAGCGCGGTCGTCAGATCGTCGCCGGGCCAGGCCCGCTTCTCGGCGGCAAGTTCGGCCAGCATGCCGAAGACCCGGACCTGCGCGGCCGCCATCTCGTCCCCGGGGACGGATGTGCCGAACACCAACTCCAGGTCTGTACACAGGGGTTCGCGCGCCTCCTCGGCGACACCGAACAGCTCGCAGATCACCCGCATGGGCAGCAGCTTGGCGAACCCGGCCCGCAGATCGACGGTCTCGCCGTCCGGCAGCACGGCAAGGTCGTCGAGCAGTGCGCCGGTGATCTCCTCGACCCGAGGCCGCAACGCCTCCGTGCGCCGGGCGGTGAAGGCCGCGGCGACCAGCCGGCGCAGCCGCGCATGGCCCTCCCCGTAGGCGAAGAGCATGTTCTCGTTTGCCACCCATGGATACAGCGGCCAGTCCTCGCCGATGCGGCCCGACACGAAGTCCGGCCAGTGCTGCCGGGCGTCCTTCGACACCCGCGGATCCATGAGGAGTTGCTTGACGTACTGCTGCCGTACGACGGCCCAGGCGCGCACCCCGCCCGGCAACTCCACCTCCACGGCCGGTCCCCGGGTCCGCAACGTCGCGGTCTCACCTGCCAGGTCACGCCCGGTCACATCGAGGGCGTAGGGGCATGCGGTCATGTCCATCCGTGCACTCCGTTCGGTTGTGGGCCCGTTCGGCATTCGACGCGGCGGCGCCGCCGGGGCGCACCGCGGTGGAACTGTTGCGCACGTTCAGAGATAGAGCGGTGGTCTCCGTTGCCCGGGCCGCTTCGCCCGGCTGCTCCACGCCCGCCCGGACCCGCACCGGGCAGGTCAGTCACCCGTACCGGTCGCTTCCGGTTCGTGCTCGCGACCGTCCGACTCAGGTCGCCGCACCGCCGCTTCGTACACCTTCAGCCCCCGCTCCGGGGAGAAGTCCAGCCTGACCAAGACCCCCGGCACGGCGACGGACGGCATCAGATGCCGGTAGAGGTCGGCCACCCGCTCGGGCAGGTCCTCCCGCTCGGTCATGATCCGCGAGTACACCTGGACTCCGGTGAAGCCGGCGACGAACAGTTTGGCGAGCGCGGCCACATCGGCATGGGGAAGGATCTCCCCTCTCCGCTTGGCCTCTTCGAATACGGCCTGGGTGTGCTCGGTCCACGCCTGCATCGGCACCCGCCGGTTGAGGTGGTCCTTGGGCGACCCCTGGTCCACGGTCAGACGCACACTGCCCTGGACGATCGGGTCACCGGTGCCCTTCTTGAGCAGGTACGCCAGCAACAGCGCCTGGTCCAGCGACTCCTGAAGCTTCAGGTCCTGCTGCGGGACGGGCGGGAGCGAGGTGACCTGCGCGGCCAGTACGGCCTGGGCGAGCTCTTCCTTCGAGGCGAAGTGGAAGTAGAGGGCGCCCTTGGTGACACCCGACCGCTGCAGCACGTCGGAGATCGTCGCCGCCTCGTATCCGACCTCGTCGAACACCTCGGCCGCGGCGATCAGGATCGCCTGCCGCGTCCGAATGGCCCGCTCTTGCCGTGCCACCCGCATCCTCCGTACCAGCGTTGATGCCACGGACAATAAAACCAGCCGAACGGTTTTTCAACCCTGAAGAACCGGTTCTGATAGACGCGGAGGGATCGGCCCGGAAGGACGGGAAAAAGGCCCCTTTCCCCACTCGATGCCCCACTTCAAGTCGCCGCGCCCGCACGGGAACAAGGGTGGAGAGGCCCCGAGGGAACCCTTGAAAACAAAACCGGGTGGTCCGTATCTTCGATCGCGCGCTTCACACCTGATCCCACCCACACCAGGGGGAAGCTCGATGACTGTCACAGCGTCCGAGACGTTGGCGACGACGGCGGACCGGACGGAACCGCAGGAACCGGAACCGTCCCCGTACGCCATGGAACACCGGATCGCCGGCGAACTGACGCACCTCCTGTTCGAAGGCGCCGACCGCGACCTCAGGCACGGCATCTGGCGAAAAACGATCTCCGGCGACGCGTTCTCGTACCGGCCGGACCTCTCCCCGGCCGAGCGGGCCGCGCTGTCGTACGAACGCCTGCACCTGATCAACGACGTCCTCGACGACCCGGTGGCCTTCGCCGGCGACCCGCACCGGCTGGCCGCGCTGCACGAGTGGACCGGACCGGTGGACGGCGGGCTCACCACTCTTGCGAGCATCCACTACAACCTGTTCCTGGGCAGCCTGGTGGACCACGACCAGGCGGGCCGGGACCTGTCCGCGTTCACCTCCCTGCGCCACACAGGAACGTTTCTGTGCACGGAGCTGGAGCACGGCAACGACGTGGCCTCGATGGAGACCGTCGCGGTCCTCGACCGAGCGAGCGGCGGCTTCCACCTGCACACGCCGACACCCGGCGCGCGGAAGTTCATGCCCAACACCAGCCGGACCGGCGGCCCCAAGACGGCGGTCGTCGCGGCCAGACTCATCGTGGACGGCGAGGACCAGGGCGTCTTCCTCTTCCTCACCCCGCTCAGCGACCACACGGGCCGGCTGCCAGGGGTGACAGTCCGCCGGTTACCCGAGCGCACGGGCACGCCGGTCGACCACGCCCTCACCTCCTTCGACCACAAGTGGCTGCCGCGTGAGGCCCTCCTGCAGTCCGACCACGGCCGCCTCGACCGCGACGGCGCGCTGACCAGCAACCTGGGCAACAAGCGCAAGCGGCTCCTGCGCTCCATCAACCGCGTCACCATGGGCAAGCTCTGCATGAGCGCCGGAACGCTGGGCATGGCCCGCGCCGCACTCACCATCGCGGTGCGCTACTCCCACAGCCGCCTCATCGCCGGCCCCAGGGCGAGCGAGCGCATCCCTGTCGCCGCGCACCGCAGCCACCACGGCCGTCTGCTGGACGCGCTGGCGACGGCGTACGCGATGACGTTCCTGCACCGCACGGTGGTCGACCGGTTCGCCGCACACACCGAGGAGACCCGCGAGGAGGTCGAACGGCTCGCGGCGATCACCAAGGGCTGGATCACCTGGCAGGCGCGGGACATAACCGTCGAGTGCCGCGAACGCTGCGGCGCGCAGGGCCTGTTCCCCGCCAACGGCATCGCGGACCTGCCGGCCAACATCGAGGGCGGCATCACAGCCGAGGGCGACAACCTGGTGATCTGGGTGAAGGCGGCCTCCGAGATGGTCTTCGGCCACGAGACGAAGCCGGACACGGTGCGGCGCGGGGACACGGGGGACCTCATGGACCTCCCCTTCCTCCGGTCCCGGCTCGCCCACGCCGAGGCCATCTGGCAGACCCGGGCCCGCGCGGCCCTGCGCGGGGGCCCGTCCGGCGATCCGGTCGGCCGCTGGAACGTCACTTCGGAGGCCGCCCTGGAGATGGTCTCGGCACACGCCCGCCTGAAGGCGGCGGAAGCGTTCAGCGCAGCGGCGGACAGCACCGCGGCCCCCATGACCCGCCGGCTCCTGCACTCCTTGTGCCGCCTGTTCCTGCTCCGCAACCTGCGCGACCACACCGGCGACCTCCTCGCCGAGGGCCACCTGACCCCGGACCAGGTCCGAGCCCTGCCCCAAACCCTGGACACCGTCGTAGCCGACCTGGCCCCGCACATGACGACCTTGGTGGACGCCTTCGACTTCCCGGCGGAGCGGTTGTCGGGGATACCGATCGCCAGTGGGGGTGCGATTGGGCGGACGGCGGGGACGGGGGCAGGGGGCTCCTAGGGGTTGCTCTTGAGGGGGTGCTTGACCGTGCGAGCGCGCAAGGTAATCGACCAGTGACAAAGAGCGCCGAGCCGCCTTCCGGCCGAGTCCGGATCGCGGAGGGGACCGCTGGGCGTGCCCCGTACGCACAACCCACCCGCGAGGAGGCACCGGCGCGGGTGGTCCGGGCGCTGGGCTGTGCCGGTTGCCTCGAGCCGCGACGGTCCAGGTTGTGTGGGTCCGGACGGGTTGCCGGGCAGACGGCAAACACGGCTCGGGCAGAACAAGGGCGACCACCGGGGAGACGATCCGCTAGGCTGTCACCGGTCGGCTGCCGCCGGGGGCACGCCTACGGGATCGAGATCCGACGGCCCAGTCGACCACTGGGTGAAAGCCCCGCCTTCGTAGCTCAGGGGATAGAGCACCGCTCTCCTAAAGCGGGTGTCGCAGGTTCGAATCCTGCCGGGGGCACAGTGTCTGACCTGCGTCGGAGCATCGAACAGGCCCCCCGAAGTGATCTTCGGGGGGCCTGTTCGGCTTCAAGGGGAACGAAAGGGGAACGCGCCGTTATGCAGCGTGTGGGCGCGGCGGCTGGACGAGGCGGAGGCCCACCCGCCGCACCACTTCGGCAACAACGGCTGGGTGGTCCACGCGCTCCAGGCGGCCTGGTCGGCGATCACCCGTACCGCCGTTCCCGAATTGCTGCCCGCCAAGGGCAGCTTCCCCGCCCAGCACCTGCGTCTCGCCCTGGAGGCGGCGGTGCGCGCCGGGACGGACACCGACACCGTCGCGGCGATCGCCGGCGCCCTGCTCGGCGCGCGCTGGGGCTGCTCCGGCATCCCGCTTCAGTGGCAGCAGGCTGTCCACGGCTGGCCCGGCCACAGGCAGGCCGACCTGGTCCGGCTTGCCGTGCTCACCGCCCGCGGCGGGAGCGACGACGCCGCCGGCTGGCCCTCGGCGCAGCGCATGCCGGTCCCTTCACAGTCCAGCCGGGCCTTCGCCATACACCACCCGCACGACCCTGGGGTGGTACTGGGCAACCTGGCCCTGACTCAGCGTGCCGAGCCAGTCCCCGTCGATGCCGTGGTCTCGCTGTGCCGGGTCGGGACGGACCCGATCCTCCCCGGCGCCGACATCGAGCATGTCCGCGTCTGGCTGGTGGACAGCCAGGGACACAACGCCAACCTCCACTACGTCATGGACCAGGCAGCCCGCCAGGTGCTGCTGCTGCGCCACGCCGGCAAGCGGGTGCTGCTGCACTGCGCGGCCGGGCAGAGCCGAACCCCGGCCGTCGCAGCCCTCTACAGCCACCTGGCCACCGGAACCGACGCCGAAACCGCCCTGAACGACCTGCGCCGGGTGCTGACCGGCGGCTGGCATCTCGACAAGCACCCAGAGATGCAGGACGCGGTGCACGCGTTGGCCACCCCGGCGGCCAGCGGTGGCACCTCTCCGGTGAGCCGGCCGCGAGAGGTCGAGGAAGTACGGCAGGAGCGCGAAGCGGAGCCGGAGCGGCAGGTTGAGTTCTTGAAGGAGAAGTGGGCGGCCTCGCGGGTGCGCGGGCTGCTGCTCGGTCTGGCGGTGGGCGACACGCTGGGCGCGGCCCGAGGCAAGCTACCGGCCGAGGGCTCGTTGCAGGCCGGGGTCAGCACCCAGCTGGCCTGCTTCACCGCCGAGGGCACGATCCGCGCTTGCGTGCGCGGTGACCACAGGGGCCTGTGCCATCCCCCGTCGGTGGTGTGGCACGCCTACTGCCGGTGGGCCGCCCTGCAGGGCATAGAGGTGGAGCGGATGCGGCGCCGCTGGGTCACGGCTGATGACAAAGAGTGGCCCGACGGCTGGCTCGCCCACGTGCCCGTGCTGGCACAGCGGCGCGGTTCGGCGCCGGCGACCGTGGCCGCCCTATCCAAGATCGAGCAGGGCACCATGGAGAAGCCGACGACCACCAGCCGCGGCTGCCATGCGCTCACCCGTACCCTCCCCGTCGCCGTGGCCGTTGCGGGGCACGACCCGCAGTACTGGGTGCGGCAGGCTCGCGAGATCGCCGCCCTCACCCACGGCGACCCCGCCGCCCAGTCCGCCGCGGCCCACGCGACCGTGCTGGCCGCCCACTGCCTGACCAGCACTCCCGAGGTGCAGGAGTCCCTGCTCGTCGCGCAGTCGCAGGTGCGCCAAGCCCTGATGGACGCCATCCACGCGCTTCCTGATATCGACCCCGACCTGTCCAGCAGGGAACGCGTACAGCTCATCAAGACACTTGAGCAGGCCGACAACCATCCTGCCGACCCGAAACGCCTCGCCCACCTCGCCCCGGACGCCACCGCGCCCTCGGCGCTGCTCGGTGGCCTGTATGTCGCCGCCTCATTCCCGGAGCGGGACCAGGTGGACGCCGCACTGCGCTTCGCCGCCGGAGCGCCCGACGGCGACTCGGTGGCCTGCATGACCGGGGCGCTGCTCGGAGCGGCCCACGGCGCGGAGGCACTGCCCGTCGATCTGGTGAGCCGGCATGAACTGGCCTGGGTGCTCGACACCCTCGCCCGCGACCTCGTCGCCCAGATCGTCGACCGTCCCAGCGGTGGCGAGTATCTCGGGGGCTGGGACCCGCACTGGTTGGGCCGCTACCCCGGCTGGTGATCCGCCGAGCGCCCTGAGGGCTTCCCCGAGGCCGACCTCTATCAGCTCCTCGCCTAATGCACCTCGCTGCACCTGCCCGCAGGCCACCTCATCTACGTCGAGGGAAACGTCCCGCACGCCGCGCACCACATCTGCAACACAGGCATCCACATCAAGGAGCCAGAGTGATCGTCCTTCCGCACGATCTAGATCTGCCGGACCGCGACACAGTGCTCGGCCAGGCGTTCCCCTTCGACCGAGCCCGCTGGATATCCGTGCTGCCAGACGCCACGTGGTGGCCGGCCGAACTCGACTCGTGCCCACTCGTAGGCAAGTGGCCGCGGGTGGATCGCCGCACCGTGTTCAGCATCGCTCACAAGGCGGACACTGTGGAAAGGCGTCGGCATCTGCTCGTCGCGGCGCTGGTTTGGGGCACGGGCACCAAGGCCCGGTCAGTAGGCAGACGCGCGCAAATCTTTCGCCCCTGTCCAGGTACTGACATTGACGCGCGACTCGACGCGGCACTAGCGGCGCTCCGAGAGCGAGGAGCTACAGAAGCGTACTGGGCCTTGAACAATGACCAGCACATCCCCTACTTGGGGGCGGCGTTCTTCACCAAGGTCCTGTACTTCGCCGGGCACGAGAGCCCCACCGGGCCCTATCGGCCGGTCATCCTGGACAGCGTCGTCTCGCAAGCCCTCAAAGACCTGAAAACGGTCGACGCCGACTGGCCGGAGAACGGCTGGACCACGGACCAGTACAGGCAGTACCTGGAGGGAGTACACGACCTTGCGAAGAGACGAGGCGTCCTGCCGGACCAGGTCGAGGCGGCGCTGTTCTTTCACGGTAAGCAACTGCCCTGATTGCCAGGCGCCGTACGCGGCATCGGCATGCTCTCTGTGTATCAGCAGCGACGAGCGCACGCTCCCAACGGGACTGAAGCGAC
>NZ_JBSFJX010000133.1:0-21543 GCF_053598275.1 Streptomyces sp. NPDC001156
GCCCCCGCCGATGTGGGCGGGCGCGGGCCCCACCAAGAGCCCACGCCCCCCCCGACCCGGCGCGACGTCCGTCAGGAGACGATGTCCCGCAGTGCCCGTCCGGCCAGGAAGTCGGCTGCGTTCTGCACCGCCGCCACCGCGATCCGGACAAGAGTCTCCCGGGTGACCCCCGCGACGTGCGGGGACAGCACGACGTTCGGAGCCTTCAGCAGCCGCAGGGCCGCGGTGGGCGGTTCCGGGTCGAAGACGTCGATCCCCGCCCCGGCGAGCAGACCGTTCTCCAGCGCGTCCGCGAGCGCGTCCTGGTCGATGAGGGCGCCCCGCGCCGTGTTGATCACGAACGCGGTGGGCTTCATCATCGCCAGGCGGTCGGCGTCGAGCAGATGCCGGGTCGCCTCGGTGAGCGGCGCGTGCAGCGTGACGTAGTCGGACGTGCGCAACAGCTCGTCGAGTTCGACATGGCGGGCACCGAGACGTGCCTCGGTCTCCGCCGCCACGGGCTCGGGGCCCGCGTACAGGATCGACATGTCGAAGGCGAGCGCGCGGCGTGCGACCTCCTCGCCGATATGTCCGAGCCCGACGATCCCGAGGGTCTTGCCGGAGAGTTCGGTGATGGACCGCTGCAGCCGCGGCAGCGCCCAGTCGGCGTCGACGAGCGAAGTGTGCGCCGGCACCAGCTGCTTGGCCAGGGCGAGCATGAGCGCGAAGGTCTGCTCGGCCACGTTCTGCTTTTCGGCACCGCTTGAGCCTATGTTGCAGACCGGCACGTTCCTGGCCCGGGCGGCGTCCAGGTCCACGTAGTCGAAGCCGTGGCTCGCGCACTGGATGAGCTTCAACTCCGGTGCGACGGCGATGTGCTGGGCGGTGACCGGGCCGAGCCCTGTCACGATCACATGCGCCGCGCGCAGCGCCGCCGGATCCTCGTCGGTCCGCTCCACCACGGTGACCTCGGCCTCCCCGGGAAAGACCGTGGCCAGCGCGGAGCCCGCCGCGCGCCCGCCGACGTGCGGCGAGACGACGGCCAGGACCTTCTTGACGTCGGTCATGCGGATTCCTCCATCAGGTCGGCGGGGCCGAGCGTGGCCGGACCGGCGTGCCCGGACAGGGCGAGGGTGAGGTCGAGCTCGGCGAGCAGACAGCGGACGACATGCTCGACGCCGGCCTGCCCGTCGAGCCCGAGCCCGTACGCGTACGGACGTCCCAGCAGCACCGCCCGCGCGCCCAGCGCCAGCGCCTTGAAGACGTCGTCGCCCGTGCGGATCCCGCTGTCGAACAGCACGGTGAGACGATCGCCGGCCGCCTCCACCACCCGGGGCAGCGCGTCCGCGGCCGCCACCGAACCGGCCACCTGCCGGCCGCCGTGGTTGGAGACCACCACACCGTCCATCCCCGCGTCCACGGCCCGGCGGGCGTCGTCCGGATGCAGGATGCCCTTCAGGACGATCGGCCCGTCCCAGTTCTCCCGCAGAAACGCCAGGTCCGGCCAGGTCTTGCCGGGGTCCGCGAACATGCCGACGAAGTGCATCACGGCGGCGTTGGGGTCCTCGTGCACCGGCTTGGCCAGACCGGCCTGGAACGCCGGGTCGGTGAAGTAGTTGGCGGTGCCCACCCCGTGCAGGAACGGCAGATACGCCTGGTCGAGGTCCCGGGGCCGCCAGGCCAGCAGCGGTGTGTCGAGCGTGACGAACAGAGCCGTGAACCCGGAGGCCTTCGCCCGGGCGAGGAAACTGCGGGTGACCTCCCGGTCCTTGGCCCAGTAGAGCTGGAACCAGCGCTCACCGTCGCCGGACGCCTCGGCCACCTGCTCCATGGGCGTGCTGGAGGCGGAGGAGAGGATGAACGGCACGCCCTGAGCCGCCGCGGCCCGCGCCGCCGCCGGCTCCGCGTCCGGATGCATGATCGACAGGACGCCGATCGGCGCCAGCGCCAGCGGAGCGGGCAGTGTGCTGCCCAGCACCTCGACCGACAGATCGCGCTCGTGCACGTCCCGCAGCATGCGCGGCACGATCCTGCGCCGCTCGAGCGCCGCCCGGTTGGCCCAGGCGGTGCTACCGGTGCCCGCGCTGCCCGCCACATAGCCGACCGGCCCGGGCCCGAGCCGCTGCTCGGTGAGCTCCTCCAGCCGGGTCAGATCGGTGGGCAGCCGCGGTACGGCGCCCGTCATGCCGTTCAGATAGATCTCGTACTGGAAGTCCGCCCAGTGCCTTGTCATCCGTCCGTTCCGCCTCTCGTCCTTGAGACCGCGCTGTACGGCGACGATCCTTGCGACTGTGACAACACCCGTCCAGCGTGGTGCGCACCATGCACGGCTGGGATCATCACCCTGTGACAAACCATCCCGGCACTCCCCGGAGCCGCGTCCGGGACGAGATCGCCGCCGACCCGAGGGTCGTGGACGCGGTGGTCGCCGCGGTCC
This sequence comes from Streptomyces sp. NPDC001156, assembly GCF_053598275.1. Classification (NCBI taxonomy): domain Bacteria; kingdom Bacillati; phylum Actinomycetota; class Actinomycetes; order Kitasatosporales; family Streptomycetaceae; genus Streptomyces; species Streptomyces sp. NPDC001156. Next base: position 2,417 of record NZ_JBSFJX010000133.1, read on the forward strand.
ACGGACAGGTGCCGGTGTACGCCGCACTCGACGACAGCAGGCTGCCCGAGGTACGGGCCATCGCCGCCTGGGGCGTGGACCGGCTGCTGCATCTCTGGGCCACCGGCGGTGCGCTCGAACCAGCCGATCTGCGCAGGTTCCGCGGCATCGCGGCGGCCCGCGCGGCGGACGGCCGGCCGGTGCAGGCGGTGCTGCGCGCCTACCGGGTGGCCGCGACCGTCCTCACCGACGAGGTCGCCGCCCGCGCCACCGGCCTCACCGCGGCGGACGGCCTGGCGCTCGCCCGGGTGCTGCTCACAGCCCTGGACACACTGTCGGAGGAGATGGCCACGGCCTACGCGGCGACGACCGAGGACCTCGCGGGGGACCGGGACCGGGCGCTGAGGCTGCTGCTCGACGACCTGATCGCCGGCCGGCACGCCTCGGAGGGCGCGCTGTCGGACCGGTCGGCCCGTCTCGGCGTTCATCTCCCCGAGCCCTACTGCCTGCTGGTTGCCGAGCCGGCGGTCGGCGGCGCTCCGGACATGTCGTACGAGGCGGCCGCCGGACTGCTGGGCGCCCTCGGCGACTGCGGTGTGGCACTGTCGACGGTCCGGGGCTCCCGCGCCGTCCTGCTGTTCCCCGCCGCGGTGGCGGGGCGGGTGCCGGCCGTCCTCGACGAGCGGGGCTGGCGCGGCTGCGCGATCACGGGGGAGGGCCTCGACCGGGTCGCGGTCGCGCACCGGCTCGCGGCCGACGCACTCGACACGGCGCCGGCCCACGCCCACCGTCCCGGCCGCCTCCTCACCGACGCCGACGCGCACGTACTGGCGCTGCTCGCCGGGCATCCCGCGACCGCCCCGGAGCACATCGCCCGTCTCGTCCTCGGCCCGCTGGCCGACCCCGAACAGCGCCATCTTCTCGAGGCTCTGACCGCCTACATCGACGCGGGATCGGCGACCGCCGCGGCCCGCGCGCTCCATCTGCATCCGCAGTCGCTGCGCTACCGACTGCGCCGTGTCCACGTACTGACGTCACGGGATCCGCGCGATCCCTGGCAGCGACTCACCCTGGACATCGCCCGCACGGTCGGAACGTGACCCGGCGTCACGGCCTCCGTCGGTACGCCGAACTCAGTCGCCCAGCGCCAACCGGAGGCCGAACGCGCCGATGACCGTGCCGGTGATCCCGTCCAGCAGCCGCCGGGTCGAGGTGCGCCGCAGCCGGTCGCGCAGCATGTGTGCGCAGCCGATCAGTACGGAGGACCAGAGCGCTCCCAGCAGGACGTGGGTGCCCGCCAGCAGTACGCCCATGGCGAGATGCGAGGCGCCGACCGGGATGAACTGCGGGAGAATGGCGACGTAGAAGGCCCCCACCTTGGGGTTGAGCAGGTTGGTCACCGAGCCTTGACGCCAGCCGCCGAACACCGTGTCCGGGGCGCCGGATCGTGGCCGGTCGGCCTCGTCGTCCGCCGTCTCGTCGGCGCGGTGCCGCGTTGACCAGAGCAGTCGGCCGCCCATCCACAGCAGGTAGGCGGCGCCGACCCAGCGCAGCACGGCGTAAGCCAGGTGAGAGGCCGTCAACAAGGCGGTCACTCCCAGGGATGTGAGGACGCCCCAGGCCAGGGTCCCGGTCTGGATGCCGAGGACCACCCCCCAGGCGCGGCGGCGGTGGCCCAGCTCCGCGGTACGCAGTACCAGCGCGGTGTCCAGTCCCGGGGTCAGGGTGAGCAAGCGGACGATCAGGGCGAAGCCCCACAGGGCGGAGAGGTCGATCACCGCGCGAGCGTAGGGGAGTCAGGCTCACGAAATCCAGAGTCCTGCCCGATATCGGGCAGGACTGGTGTGGTCCCGTCGTGGTCGTCTGCCCGACCGGTGACCGGGGCGACCGGCCGGGCGCGACCATCTATGCGTACCGCGCGGGATCGCCGACACGGGCCACTGCCCGGACCGGGGCCCCGTCCGAGCCAGGCAGGTGCAGCGGGAACAGGCACACCTCCACCTGGCGGCCGGCCAGTTGGGCGGCGAGGACGCGGTCGAGGCCGGTGAGGTTCTCGGCGATCACGCCGCCCGCGCCGCACAGCACGCGATGGGCGGGCAGGTCCGGATCGCCGGACGGATCCACGCTCAGCGCGTCCACCCCTACCGTGCGGACGCTCGCGTTGACGATCGCCTGCGCCGACTCGGGCGTCAGCCAGGGGTGGTCCGCATAGGCGTCGGTTCCCCAGGAGGCGGACCAGCCGGTGGCCAGCAGCAGGATCGCGCCCGGCTGGAGCCGCAGCAGACTGAGCGCGGGCGCGAGGAGCTCCGGCGTGATCGGTGCCCTGGCCGACAGGCCCCGTATGTCCGCCACCACCGCCGGGCCGGCGAACCGGTCCAGCGGCAGCGCGTCCAGGGCCGGCCACGCCGAGTTCACGTGGTACGGCGCGTCCACATGCGTGCCGGACTGCGAACCCATGTGCAGGCTCAGGACGTTCACGCCGTCCGTGGCCACCCGCAACGCCCGCTCCACCTCGACCTGCGGGTCACCGGGATACACGGGCATCCCGGTGACCACGGGCACCGACAGGTCGAGCCAGGAGTCCATCAGCCGCCCTCGACGGCGAGCGCCGGAGCCGTCTGGTCCGGCGTACCCGGCCCGGTGATCGCCGGCACCGGTGCCTCTACGGTACGGGCCAGCCGCGCACCCTGCGGCCCGTACACCGCACGGGGTTCGGGGAAGAGCCGTAGCAGCGCCAGGAAGAGGATCGCCGCTACGGCCAGGGACAGCGGCAGGCTGATGTCGACGCCGTTTGCCAGGTCGCCGAGCGGCCCGACGAACTGGCCCGGGATATCGGTGAACAGCACGCCGATCACCGCGGAGACCCACCAGGCGGTCATACCGCGCCAGTTCCAGCCGTGCGAGAACCAGTAGCGGCCGCCGCGCTGACGGCGGTTGAAGACCTGAAGCGCGTCCGGGTCGTACCAGCCGCGCCGGGTGTAGAAGCCGAGCATCATCACGACCATCCACGGAGTGGTACAGGTGATGATCATCGTGGCAAAAGTGGAGATCGACTGCACCAGGTTCAGCCCGAAACGGCCGATGAAAATGAACGCGATCGACAGCACGCCGACCACCAGCGTCGCCTGCACTCTCGAGAGCCGCGGGAACACCGACGAGAAGTCCAGCCCGGTTCCGTACAGCGATGTGGTGCCCGTCGACATGCCTCCGATCAGCGCGAGCAGGCACACCGGCAGGAAGAACCACGTCGGCGAGATGGCGAGCAGTCCGCCGACGAAGTCGGGCGCCGACGGGTCGACGTACTTGGGTGCCTGCTGGGCGATGATGCTCGCGGTCGCGAGACCGAACACGAACGGCAGCAGCGTCGCGATCTGCGACAGGAATGCGGCACCGATCACCTTGCGGTGCGGGGTGCCGGCGGGGATGTAGCGCGACCAGTCGCCGAGGAAGGCGCCGAAGGACACCGGGTTGGACAGCACGATCAGCGCGGCGCCGATGAACGACGGCCAGAACAGCGCCTTCGTCGCGGGATCGGCCGAGGCGGTGAAGGTGCCGGCGTACGACGGGTCGAAGTCGCCGGCGAAGGCGATCGCCCCGAGCAGGAACAGTACGGTCGCCGAGGTCACCGCGATCTTGTTGACGAACAGCATGAACCGGAAGCCGTACACGCACACCGCGAGCACCAGACCCGCGAACAGCGCGTAGGCGACGACGTACGACAGATTGCCGCGCTCGAGGCCGAACAGCCGGTGTGCGCCGCCGACCAGGGCGTCGCCCGAGCTCCATACCGAGATGGAGAAGAACGCCACGGCCGTGAGCAGGGAGAGGAACGAGCCGACCACACGGCCGTGCACACCGAGGTGGGCGGAGGAGGAGACCGCGTTGTTCGTTCCGTTGACCGGGCCGAACACCGCCATCGGACAGAGGATCAGCGCGCCCGCGACCACCCCGAGGACCGTTGCCGCGAGCCCCTGCCAGAAGGACAGGCCGAACAGGATGGGGAAGGCGCCCAGAACGCAGGTGGAGAAGGTGTTGGCGCCGCCGAAGGCGACCCGGAACAGGTCCAGCGAGGTCGCGGTGCGGTCCGCGTCGGGGATGCGCTCGACGCCGTGGGTCTCGACCTCGGTGAGGGAGGGCGGCGCGGCGGCGGGGGAGGTGGGGTTCTCGGACAACGGGGCTCCTGCGGGGAAAGTGCGGCGGAGCGCGTTCTTGGCGCGAGAGGACGGACGGCGCCGGGCGACCGCGGGGTGGGCGGTGCGGGGTGAGGCCGTTCGTACGGGGTCTGCCGACGCTATGTCCGCACGTCCAGGACACACCAGAGGACGCTCCGTCCATTTTTCGCGCGCGTGATGGACGATTCCTCCACTGTGACGTGGACGGCGCGAGGGCCGGCCGCGGTGGCCTTTCAGCTGGTGGCGTACCTGCTCGATGGGAAACTTGACATTAGGGCGCTCAAGTTTTATTCAGGCATTGGAGGCAGTTCGCGGTCGGAGTGAAAGGCCGTCCCCGTGATCAGGCCCGGAAGGCGGCCAGGCGGGTACTCGCTTGTACGAGACGCTCCGCGACGAGAACGACGACGAGCACGAAGTGGAGGGAGAGTCCCCATGGCACGTCCGGTCGGAATCGACCTCGGCACCACGAACTCAGTGGTCTCGGTCCTCGAGGGCGGCGAGCCCACGGTCATCACCAACACCGAAGGAGCCCGGACCACACCGTCGGTCGTGGCCTTCGCCAAGAACGGCGAGGTGCTCGTCGGCGAGGTCGCCAAGCGGCAGGCGGTGACCAACGTCGAACGCACCGCGCGCTCGGTCAAGCGCCACATGGGCGACCAGTCCTGGCGCTTCCCGGACAGCGGCACGATCGACGGTAAGAAGTACACCGCGCAGGAGATCTCCGCGCGCGTGCTGCAGAAGCTGAAGCGGGACGCGGAGGCGTATCTCGGCGAGGACGTCACCGACGCCGTGATCACCGTGCCCGCCTACTTCGACGACTCCCAGCGGCAGGCCACCAAGGAGGCCGGGGAGATCGCGGGCCTCAACGTCCTGCGGATCATCAACGAGCCGACCGCCGCCGCCCTCGCGTACGGCCTGGACAAGGAGAACGACCAGACGGTCCTGGTCTTCGACCTCGGCGGCGGCACCTTCGACGTGTCGCTGCTGGAGATGGGCGAGGGTGTCATCGAGGTCAAGGCCACCAACGGCGACACGCATCTGGGCGGCGACGACTGGGACCAGCGGGTCGTCGACCACCTGGTCCAGCAGTTCAAGAACGCGTACGGCGTCGACCTGTCTAAGGACAAGATGGCCGTGCAACGACTGCGCGAGGCCTCGGAGAGGGCCAAGATCGAGCTGTCGAGCTCGTCCGAGACGACCATCAACCTGCCCTACATCACGGCCTCGTCCGAGGGCCCGCTGCACCTGGACGAGAAGCTCACCCGTGCCCAGTTCCAGCAGCTGACGGCCGACCTGCTGGAGCGTACGAAGGGGCCGTTCCATCAGGCGATCAAGGACGCCGGCATCAAGGTGTCCGGTATCGACCACGTCATCCTCGTCGGTGGTTCGACCCGGATGCCGGCGGTGACGGACCTGGTCCGGGAGCTGACCGGCAAGGAGCCCCACAAGGGCGTCAACCCGGACGAGGTGGTGGCCGTCGGCGCCTCGCTCCAGGCCGGTGTCCTCAAGGGCGAGGTCAAGGACGTCCTGCTCCTCGACGTGACCCCGCTGTCCCTCGGTATCGAGACCAAGGGCGGCATCATGACCAAGCTCATCGAGCGCAACACCACGATCCCGACCAAGCGGTCCGAGATCTTCACCACGGCCGAGGACAACCAGCCGTCGGTGCAGATCCAGGTCTTCCAGGGTGAGCGTGAGATCGCGGCGTACAACAAGAAGCTCGGCATGTTCGAGCTGACCGGTCTGCCGCCGGCGCCCCGAGGCATCCCGCAGATCGAGGTGTCCTTCGACATCGACGCCAACGGCATCATGCACGTCGCGGCGAAGGACCTCGGCACCGGCAAGGAGCAGAAGATGACGGTCACCGGCGGCTCCGCGCTGCCGAAGAACGACATCGACCGCATGGTGCGGGAGGCAGAGCAGCACGCGGAGGAGGACCGCAAGCGGCGCGAGGCCGCCGAGAGCCGCAACCAGGCCGAACAACTCGTGTACCAGACCGAGAAGCTCATCAGGGAGAACGGGGACAGGATTCCCGCCGACGCCCGGAGCGAGACGGAGAGCGCCATCGCCGAACTGAAGGAGGCCCTCAAGGGCGAGGACGGCGCGGAGATCCGGCGGACCATGGACAAGGCCGCCGCCGCGGCACAGAAGATCGGCAGCGCCCTGTACGAGCAGGCGCGACCCGAGGGCGGCACGGGGGCCGAACAGGGCACGGCGGGCGGCGGTCGGGCCGACGACGATGTCGTGGACGCCGAGATCGTGGACGACGACAACACCTCGCAGGCGGGCTGACCATGAACCCGAGCGGGCCGCAGAGCGGGGAGTTGCGGCGTCTCCTGGACGAGCGCACTGCCGACCTGCAACGGGTGAAGGCCGAGTACGACAACTACCGCAAGCAGGTGCGACGCGACCGCATGGCGGTGCGGGAGATCGCCACGGAGAACGTGTTGCGGGCGCTGCTGCCCGTGCTGGACGCCGTCGAGGGCGCCCGGCGGCAGGAAGCCTTGACTCCGGGTCTGAAGGCCGTCGCCGACGTCCTTCAGGCTCAGCTGGGCTCTCTGGGCCTGGAGGCGTTCGGGCAGGAGGGCGAGGCCTTCGATCCCGAGTGGCACGAGGCCGTGACGCATGTCGTCTCCCCGGAAGCCGAAGGCCTCACCTGCACCGAGATCCTGGCCTCCGGCTACCGGGTGGGCGGCCGGCTGCTGCGCGCCGCCCGCGTGGCCGTCACCGGCCCGCCCCCGTCCCGCGCGGCTGGCACCGCGCACGAGATGGCGGGAGGCCGGGGCGGCAACGCCTCACGGTGACTGGCAGCAGTCGTCGGGGCCGTGACGGGCTCACTGCCCCTCGGCCGTGCTGTCCTCGGCCTCGGTGCCGTCGGGTTGCCCGCTCTCGCCGATGTCCGTTCCCTGGCCCTCCCCGCTGTCCGGTCCCTGGGCCCGGACGCGCTGCACATGCTCCAGCGACTCCCGCAGCTCCGTGAGCCAGTCGTCGGTGTGCTTCTGCACGAGGCGCACACACCACGCGAGAGCGTCGCTGCGGCTGCGCGCCACCCCGCCGGCGATGAGCGTGTCCAGAACCTGACGCTCGGGCTGGCGCAGCCGCGTCATCACGGGCGCCGCGACATGGGTGAACAGCGCCCGCTCGCCGCCACACTCCACGCCCCAGGAAACCTTCTTGCGGAACCGGTGCTCCGCCTCGCGCGCCACCTCGACGCGGTCCTCGCGGGTGCGCTCGCGGAACTCCTGGATCCGGGCCCGGAGGGCCGCGTCCCGCTCGGCGGGGGATGCCTGGTCAGCGAGCCGTGGCTCCGGGATTCGGCCGACGACGGTGATCTCTTCGCGGTCGACGGTGACCTCGAGCAGCTTCTCGAACAGGTCGTCGGGCAGACGGCCGGCGAACCAGCCGCGCAGTTGTTCTCGTTGCTCCGTCGTAATCATGTAATGACGATTACTCCGGTCTCGCACAAAAGCAAGAGCGGGCAGGGTGCGTTTGCCAGGAGCTGAAGACAGCGCTTGCTGCGGCGGGGAAGCGGAATGTTTCAGGCCGATTGCAGAGCCGTGGCAATCCGGCCAGCGGGCTGCCGCCGATCGCCCGCGGCCCCATGGTTGCGGGGCCCATCCGTTCGAATTCCGTGACTTCACGCCACTGATTCAACACTCAAAGTTACTGAAACGAGGGGGGTCGATGTGAGATTCCCGTGAGGAGTCGGCAGACTCCGGCACGCCGAACCGGCACCCGTCCCGGCCGGCTCCGGAGCCCCGTGCGACCGGAGTGCGCCGTGACTCCACACGAGCGGAAGGATGCACACAATGCCGAACACCGCGCGCTGGGCAGCGACCCTCACCCTGACGGTCACCGCCGTCTGCGCCCCCCTCACCGGGTCCGCCGTCGCCGCCCCGAACGCCCCCGCCTCCCTGTACGCCCCCTCGGCGCTCGTCCTGACCACGGGTCACGGCGAGAGCGCCACTCTCGCCACACCCCAGCGTGCCGTCACGCTGAGCTGTGCCCCGAGCCCCTCCGGCAGCCACCCGGACAGCGTCGACGCCTGCGCCGAAATCAGCGCGGCCGGCGGGGACTTCGACGCGCTGTCGATCAGGGACGGCGTCTTGTGTACCAAGCAGTACGACCCAGTGGTGGTCACCGTGCAGGGCGTCTGGCAGGGCAAGCGCGTCGACTACGAACGCACCTTCGCCAACGAGTGCGTGAAGAGGTCCTACGGGACTGCCCTCTTCGCGTTCTGAGGACGCGGATCGCGGGGTTGCCGCGAGCGTCTGACCAGAGCTTGTAACTGGGGAGTGCAAGCCCTGACGCGGTGAACCACACGGTCTCGCAGCGGGACCGGCCGGACGGAGTGGGGCCGTCCGGCCGGCTCCCGAATGAGGTTTCCCGACCCGCGCCCCACCGCGCGGCAACCGGAGTCGTATACGGCGGATCCGTCGCCCCGGCCGAAGGGCCGGGGCGCCGTCATGTCCGGGCACCGCTGTGTACGTTCCTGTCGGAGACCGGGCCTCGGCCGAGGTCAGCGGGTACCCGGCCACGGGTCGGGCAGGGGAGGGGCCCTTACGATGGGGCCGGCGACGAGGCGTCGGCGCCGACTCCGGGAGACCCGATGGCAAGAGGTGAGATGGACATCCGCCGAGCGTTCGCCGGCACCGCCCTGCCGAGCCTGGCTGCGGTCCGCGAACTGCGCCGCGCCCACGGCGATCCGCGCACCCGCGCCCAGGACGACTGACCGGACCCGGACCGCGCCGACCCGCCGCAGAGACTCCCTCACCGCTGCCCGAGAACAGAAAGCAGGACATGTCCGCCACGCCCTCGTGCCTCCCGACCGGCCCCGAGCTCCCGAGAGGACCGGTGGACATCCGGCTCGTCGTCACCGACATGGACGGCACCCTGCTCGACAGCACCGGAGGGATACCCGGGGGACTCTGGCCGCTCCTTACGGAACTGCGTCGCCGCGGAGTGCTGTTCAGCCCCGCCAGCGGCCGCCAGTACGCCACGCTGGCCCGGCAGTTCGCCGAGGCGGCCGACGGCATGGTCTTCGTCGCCGAGAACGGCACCTATGTGGTGCGCGACGGCGTGGAACTCAGCTCCGATCCCCTGGACGCCGCCGTGGCCGCCCGCATCGTCGGGACCACGAGGCGGCTCGTGGCCGACGGAGTGGACGTCGGGGCGGTCCTGTGCGGCAAGAAGTCCGCCTACGTCGAGCGGAGCGACGAGGCCTTCGTGGCCGAGGCGAGTAAGTACTACACCCTGCTGCGCACGGTGGAGGACCTCACCACCGTGGACGACCAGTTCCTCAAGGTGGCCCTCTACGACTTCGGGCCCGTGGAGAGGACGACCGCTCCCGCGCTGGCGCCGTTCACGTCGACGCACCAGGTCGTCGTCTCGGGCGAGCACTGGGTCGACGTCATGAACCCCACCGCGAACAAGGGTGCCGCCCTGCGCATGCTCCAGCGGGAACTGGGCATCACACCCGCCCAGACAGTGGTGTTCGGGGACTACCTGAACGACCTTGAGATGCTCGACGCGGCCGACTGGTCCTTCGCCATGACCAACGCCCACCCGGACGTACTGCGGCGGGCCCGCTACGTGGCGCCATCCAACACCGAGCTCGGTGTCCTGCGCACCATCGCCCGTCTGCTGCACCTGCCCATGGGCTGAGTCAGGCCGGCCCGCGGCGCCTCATATCTCCGGGCGGCGGCGGATGCGGGCGGCCAGGACGGCCACGTCGTCCTCCGCGTGGCCGGCGTCGAGGTGCTCCAGGACGTCGGCGAGGGACTCCTCCACGCTCGCGCCCGGCCGCAGCCGCAGCCCGGCGAGCCGGGCCAAGGAGACGTCGATGTCCTCCTCACGCCGCTCGACGAGACCGTCGGTGAACAGCAGCAGCATGTCCCCGGGCGCGAGCGTCCGGGTGGTGAGCTCGTAGCCGCCGATCCCCGTCCCGAGCGGTGGCCCGACGGGTACGTCCAGCAGCTCCCCGGTGCCGTCCGCGCTGAAGAGGGCCGGCGGCAGATGCCCGGCACTGGTCAGTGACGCCGTCCCGCGCGCCGGGTCCACCTGGACGAGCAGACAGGTGGCCGGACGGCGGCTGCCGTCCTCGGCGACCGCAGCGTCCAGCCGCCGCAGTACGCGATGCGGGGGCAGGTCGGTGGAGGCGATGTAGCGCAGCATCGACCGGTAGGCGTTCATGTCCACCGCCGCGTCCAACCCGTGCCCCATGACGTCGCCCAGCACCAGCAGGGTCCGCCCGAAGTGCAGTCGTACCGTCTCGAACCAGTCCCCGCCCACCAGCGTGCCGCCGCCCGCGGGCAGATACCGCGTGGCCAGATCCAGGTTGGGATGGGGCCGCCCGGGCTCGGACAGCAGAGCCCGCTGCAGCCGGAACACCGTGCCGCGCATGGACGTGTACCGGCGCGCGTGGCCCAGGTGCACGGCCGCCAGCCGGGCCGCGAAGCCTGCGACGGCGATGTCCCGGTCCGAGAACGGCGGGCCGTTGCGCACGGCCAGCAGCGCCCCATACTGCTGCCCCTGCCCCACCAGTGGAACAGCCATGGCCTGGCGCGCCCCACATCCCGAGAGGTCCATCAGCGAGTCGGTGACCGGACGCCTTTCGTCCAGCGCCCTCATCGACAGCGGGCGAGCGCCTTCGACGCCCCACGCCTCCAGCAGCTCGGTCCGGCCGGCCGTCGCCATCCGCTCCAGACCCGGGTCGTCGGGGGGCGGCGAGCAGGGGGCGTTCTCGGGCAGCAGGTCCACCGCGGCCGCGTCGCACACCCGGCCGCACACATAGCCGGCGAGCTCCTCGCAGGTGACCCGTTCGTCGAGCGTCGTGCCGATCGACTCGAGGGCGTCGTCGACGCCGTACGGGGGGTCTGCAGTGTGCTCACCGCCCACAGCGCACCTCCGCGACAACACCTCTCCGAGTCCATCCACGCACGTGGCGGACCGGCCCGCACCCCGCGCGGCACCGGCCGCTCAGAGATCATTCACCAGCACGGCCGCCCCGTCGAATCGCCCTGCCTTCAGGTCCTGCAGGGCCCGCTGGGCCTCGGACAGCGGATACGGGTGCGTCGTCGCCCGCACACCGTACCGGGCCGCGAGTTCCAGGAACTCCCGGCCGTCCTGGCGGGTGTTCGACGTGACGCTGCGCAGCTCCTTCTCGTAGAACAGCTCGCTCTCGTAGTGCAGCACCGGGACGTCGGTCAGATGGATGCCCGCGACCGCCAGCACTCCGCCGCGGTCGAGCGCCCGCAGAGCCACCGGTACGAGATCACCGACCGGCGCGAACAGGATCGCCCCGTCGAGCGGCTCCGGGGGCGCGTCCTGGGCGCCGGCCGCCGACGCGCACCCGAGGCCGAGGGCGAGCCGCCGGGAGGCCTCGTCCCGAGTCAGGACGTGCACGGTCGCACCCTGCGCCAGGGCGACCTGGGCGCACAGGTGCGCGCTGCCGCCGAACCCGTACAGTCCGAGGCGCCCGCCCTCCGGCAGCGACGTCCGCAGCAGCGCCCGGTAACCGATGATGCCCGCGCACAGGAGCGGAGCGAGGGCGACGTCGTCCACGCCCGCGGGCAACCGGTAGGCGAAGGCGGCCGGCACGGTCGTGTACTCGGCGTATCCGCCGTCGGCGGTCCAGCCGGTGTACTCGGAGTCCGGGCACAGGTTCTCCGACCCCCGGCGGCAGTACCGGCAGATGCCGTCCGTACGGCGGAGCCACGCCGCCCCCACCCGGTCGCCGACGGCCCAGTCACCGGCCTCCGCCCCGACCGCGGCCACCTCGCCCACCACCTCGTGCCCGGGAGTCACCCCGGGTCGCCGTACCGGCAGGTCGCCCTCGGTCACGTGCAGATCCGTACGGCACACGCCGCAGGTCCGCACGTGCACGAGCAGCTCGTCGGCCGCCGGCACCGGAACCGGCCGTTCCACGAACCGCAGCGGCTCCCGTTCGACGGGACCCGGCCGGTCCACCACCCATGCGTGCATCGCTTGTGCCCCATCCCGTCCAAGACCGTCCTCGTTCCAGTGTCGGGCGGGACCGCCGTCCGGCGCGCGGCGCGGCCCGGGCGTGTCCAGCGTGAGGAGCGGAAACCAGCCGTCGAGCGGGAAGGCCAGCGTCATGGCGGTACCACCCGAGGGCACGCCCTGCTGGGCCGACGCCATGTTCAGCGATTTCCAAGGGGCCAAGAACTTCTACGGTGACGTCCTCGGCTGGACGTTCGGCGGGGCCACATCCGAGTACGGCAATTACACGCAGGCCTACGCCGACGGCAAGGCGGTCGCCGCCGTGGTGCCGCCCAGGCAGGAGGGCCAGTCCGCCTGGTGCCTGTACCTCGCCTCGCCCGACGCCGCCGCGACCGCACGGAACATCCGCGACAACGGTGACGAGGTGCTGATGGAGCCGATGCAGGTCGGGGACTTCGGCACTATGGCCCTGGCCTGCGACCCGAGCGGTGCCGTCTTCGGTGTCTGGCAGGCCGGCACCCACGAGGGCTTCGAGGCGACCGCCGTGCCCGATGCCTACTGCTGGGCCGAGGTGTTCACCCGCGAGCCGGAGAAGTCGGACGCGTTCTTCCCGGCCGTCTTCCCCTATCGCGCCAAGCGGATCGAGGACGAGGCGATCGACTTCATCGTCTTCGAACTCGATGGCGGTCCGGTGCTCGGCCGGATGAAGATGACGGAGGACTTCCCGCCGGAGGTTCCGTCGTATGTCAATGTGTATTTCACGGTCGAGAACTGCGATGCGGCCGTCGAGCGGGCCACGAAGAACGGAGCGGTCCTGCGGTTCGGTCCGATGGACAGCCCTTTCGGCCGCTTCGCCGCCCTGACCGACCCCCAGGGGGCCAACTTCTCGGTCATCGACGTCACCACGACGCAGGGCCGGATGCCGGACATGAGCGAGATCTCCTGAGGACCGCTCCTCCTCGGCCGGGCAGCTTTCGGCCCCGGACCGGAGCGGTCCTCGGAGCGTGGCATGATCGGGGACATGCCTGAACGTGTTGTGGCCGCCTGCGACGGGGCTTCGAAAGGGAACCCCGGACCTGCCGGATGGGCCTGGGTCGTCGCCGAGAAGGACGAGATCCCGAGCCGCTGGGAGGCCGGTCCGCTGGGCAGGGCGACCAACAACGTCGCGGAACTCACCGCGCTCGAGCGGCTGTTGACGGCGGTCGACCCGCAGGTCGCGCTGGAGATCCGCATGGACTCCCAGTACGCGATGAAGGCCGTCACGACCTGGCTGCCGGGCTGGAAGCGCAACGGCTGGAAGACCGCCGCCGGCAAGCCCGTGGCCAACCAGGACCTGGTCATGCGCATCGACGCGCTGCTCGACGGCCGTGAGGTCGAGTTCCGCTACGTCCCCGCGCACCAGGTGGGCGGGGACCCCCTCAACGACTTCGCGGACCGCGCCGCCAGCCAGGCGGCCAGTGTCCAGGAACCGGCGGGCAGCGAGTACGGCTCCCTGGAGCCCCCGCCGTCATCGGAACCGGGCGCCGCCTCCGGTCCGGCCCGGCGCTCCGCACCCGCGAAGAAGCGCTCCTCCAGCCGCACCATCAAGGCGAAGTTCCCCGGCCGCTGCCTCTGCGGCCGCCCCTACACGGCGGGCGAGCCCATCGCCAAGAACGCACAGGGCTGGGGTCACCCGGAGTGCCGCGCGGCAGGCGAGGACTGACGACCGGAGCCGCCCGACGGGGTTCGGTCACGCGTGCGGCCTCGTCGCCGCCCACCCGCCGCCGCTCCGTCAGGTCACGCGTGCGGCCTCGTCGCCGCCCCAGGTGTCTGCCTTTCGGGGGACGCCGCCTCGGGCGGCCGTCCGCACGCGTGTCCGCCCGGCCGCGCCGCCGTTGGACGAGCATGACGAATCAGAACAGCCGGCTGCCCCGGGAACTGCGAGAGCTCATCGAGTCGGGCCCCATGGCCCATCTGAGCACCATCAACCCGGACGGAAGCCCGCAGGTGACCGTGATCTGGATCGGGCTGGACGGCGACGACGTCGTCAGCGGTCATATGGCGCGGCATGTGAAGCTGCGCAACATCGAGCGGGACCCGCGGGTGGTGCTGTCCTTCGACGGGCCGCGGGTGCCCGGCGTCTTCCTGAACGACTACGCCGTGCTGCGGGCACGGGCCGCCGTGGAGCCGAGCGACGCCACCTGGGACCTGCTCGACCGCCTGGCCAAGGTGTATGTCTCCCCGGACACTGAATTCCCGGCGCCGAAGGGGCCCGGCTACATCGTGCGCTACTCCGTCGAGCGCATCGGCGGCGTCGGACCCTGGGCACCGGCCCCGCACTGAGCGCCGGCCCGCACCACGGGGTCAGTCCGTGTCGAACGTGTAGTGCGCCGTGTGGTCCAGCAGGTCCACGGGGCGTACGTCGTTCCACGGCTTCATGGTCTCCTGGAGGTCGACGACGTCCGGGGTTCCGCTCAGCGGCAGATACCCGGAGCCGGGGTGGCGGCGGTGCCACTCGGCCCACAGTTTGTCGACGAAGGCGTGGTGCAGCCAGAAGACCGGGTCGTTGGGGGAGACCCCGGTGGCCATCTGCCCGCCCACCCACACATGGACGCGGTTGTGCAGGTTGACGCCCCGCCACCCCTCCAGATGGTTGCGGAAGCCGTCCGAGGCGCTGTTCCAGGGGGCCGTGTCGTAGGTGGCCATGGCGAGCACCGAGTCGACCTCGGCCCGGGTCGGCAGGTCGCGGGTACCGCTGCCGAGGGCGCGCCGGAGATAGGTGCGGCCGTCCACGCGCACATTGACCGGCCAGCTGCCGGTGGCCGCGGCGAAGGGTCCGTCCATCACCCGGCCGTCGAGGCTGCGTCCGGTGCCGCCGAGGAAGTCCGGTGCCCACAGCGAGGAACGCGGCGATCTGTCGCTCGTCCAGTCCCAGTAGGGCAGCGCGAGCGAAGCGTCCACCGACTGCAGTGCCTGCTCGAACTCGAGCAGGAATCTGCGGTGCCACGGAAGGAACGAGGGCGAGCGGTGCCCCGTCCGCTCACCGCTGTCGGTGTCGCCCATGATGAAGGCGTTGTGGGTCGTGACGAAGGCGTCATAGCGGCCGGTGCGCTTGAGCTCCACGAACGCGGCGACCAGCCGCCGCTTCTCGTCGGCCGTGAGGGTCGCCTGGTTCTTGCGTACGGTCATGTGCGGGAGACTCCGGAAATCCTGTGCGTGGGCGGTCAGTTGAACGGAACGAGCGGGGCACCCTGCAGCTCCACGACGGCGGCGCGAGCGGCAACGCGGGGGCTCGGCACGGGGGCGTAATGGCTGACGACGCTGATCCAGCTTCCGTCCGCGTTGCGCATCACATGCAGCTCGATCCCGTCGATGAACACGCCGTACCCGCAGCCGTGGTGGTGGCCGCTCATCGCCGGGCGGCCTTGTATCCGGCGCCCCAGGTACACCTCGTCGAAGGCCTCGGGACCGCCGTGGTCGTGGCCGGCGACGGCTGCGGGGAACGGGTGCGCGGCGGCGGAGGTCGAGGCGGCCTGAGCCGTGAGGCCGGCGGTGGCGGCGACGGCGGCACAGGCGGTGAGGGCGCGACGGCGGGTCAGTTCGGGCATACGAGTCCTCCTGAGGAGCTGGGGGTTGACGACGTGTCCTGCCTATCCGCCGACCGGACGGGCCGGGAAATCGCGGGAACCCGGTTGGCTGCGATCAGGGCAATTGCCCACATGCCGTGCAAGGTTGAACCAAGATGATCTTGCCGTTGAGACGCGCCTCGGATCGCTCGGAAGGGGAAATTCCGCCTCTGTCACGGGGGTGCCGAGGCGGTTCTTTCGCAGCGAGCGGCACACGGGTGACGACGCTCACGTCCGCGATGTGACGTGAACTGCCGCATGGGGCCCGGGAGTAGGACGACGGCGACAGGGGGTGGCCCGGGTGCGGGGTGACGGTGGTCGGGATCAGGGCGGGTCGGTGCGAGCCAGGCGAAGTCGACGGCGGCCGGTGCGGTCCGGGTCGGGGCACGGTGGGAGCCGCTGAGTGAATGGCTATTCACCAGATAAGGTGAATAGCCACTCACCTCGATTGTCCAGCACAGCGCGGAGAGCCATGCCCCCGATACCCGCCCCCTCCGACCGGTCTCCCGCCCCCCACGAACCGGGCGGAGCGACGGGAGTGCGCGGTCGGTTGACCGTTCCGGTGCTGGCCTTCGGCGGCATTCTCATGGCCGTCATGCAGACGGTCGTCGTCCCCCTGCTGCCCGACCTGCCCCGGCTCACCGGCGCATCGGCGGGCACCGTCTCCTGGATGGTGACCGCCACCCTGCTGTCCGGTGCCGTGCTCACCCCGGTCCTCGGGCGCGCGGGCGACATGTACGGCAAGCGGCGCGTACTGGTGACCGCCCTCGGGCTGATGACAGTGGGCTCCGTGCTGTGCGCGCTCTCCTCCGACATCGGGGTGCTCATCACGGCGCGAGCGCTCCAGGGCGCGGCGGCCGCGGTCGTCCCGCTCTCCATCAGCATCCTGCGCGACGAACTGCCGCCCGCCCGCACCGAATCCGCGGTGGCGCTCATGAGTTCCACCGTCGGCATCGGCGCGGCGCTCGGACTGCCGTTGGCCGCGCTCGTCATCCAGTACGTGAACTGGCACGCGATGTTCTGGGTGACCAGCGGTCTGGGAACCGTCGGTCTCGTCCTCGCCTGGTGGGCGGTGCCCGAGTCACCGGTGCGCGCCCCCGGGCGGTTCGACGTGCTCGGCGCACTGGGTCTCGCCGCCGGGCTCTGCTGCCTGCTGCTGGCGGTGTCGGAGGGCGGTCAGTGGGGCTGGGGCAGTCCCCGGATCGTGGCTCTGTTCGCGGCCAGCGTCCTGATCCTGGCGACATGGTCCCTGCAGCAGTTGCGCGCGGAGCGGCCTCTCGTCGATCTGCGGCTGGCGTCCCGCCCGCGGGTCGCGCTGCCCCACCTCACGGCTCTTCTGGTCGGGTTCGGCTTCTACGCCAACTCCCTGGTGACGGCACAACTCGTGCAGGCCCCGAAGGCCACCGGCTACGGCCTCGGGCTGTCCATCGTCGGCAGCGGCCTGTGTCTGCTCCCCGGTGGTGTGATCATGCTGCTCCTCTCGCCGCTCTCGGCCCGGATCTCCACGGCCCGTGGTCCGCGGATCACCCTCGCCCTGGGCGCGGCCGTGCTCGCGTGCGGCTATGCCGTACGGATCGCGGACAGCCGAGACCTGTGGATGATCATCGTGGGTGCGTCGATCGTGGCGACCGGCACGACGCTCGCCTATTCGGCGCTGCCCACGCTGATCCTGCGCGCCGTGCCCGCGGATCAGACCGCCTCCGCGAACGGGGTCAACGTCCTGATGCGCACCATCGGCCAGGCCACCTGCAGTGCCGCCGTGGCCGCGGTACTGGTCCACCACACGGAACCCATCGCGGGGACCCCGGTACCCACGCTCCACGGCTATCTGCTGGCGTTCGCGATGGCGGGTACGGTCGCCCTGGTGGCCTGCGCCGCCGCCCTCAGCATCCCCGGCGGGAGTTCCACCCGCGGTATCCGCCGGCCCCGGACGCAGACCGCGCCGTCCCACGACGAGGCACTGGAAGGAGCGTGAGCACCGTGAGCCCCGCACGTGCCACCGCTCGGACGGGCCGTCCCACCGGGCCGGCCCGGGGGGCGGCACCGGGCCGCGAAGGCCCGGAGGCGGGGAGCGCGGCTGCCGCACCCAGGGAGGCCGAGGCGCCCAGGTCTCCGGAGCGCCGTGATGCCGAGGCGACCAGGGCCGCCATCCTCCGCGCCGCCCGGTACCTGCTCGCCAGGCACGCCCATGCGGACATCACGCTCAAGGCGGTTGCCGACCGCGCCGGCGTCAGCGCGCCCCTGATCCTGAAGTACTTCGGCAACAAGGACACGCTCTTCTCGCAGGTCATGTCCTTCGAGACGGACGCCGCGGCGCTGCTCGACGCACCGCTCGCGGACCTCGGCCGGCACATGGTCCGCCAGGTCCTGATGAGCCAGACCGAGCAGGGTGCCGACCCGCTCCTGCGCATCGTGTTCGCCCCGCTGCACGGCGAGCAGGGTGACATCCTGCGCGGCAACTTCCGCACACAGGTCAGTGATCGCCTCGCCGCGCGTCTGGACGGCCCCGACGCGGGTCTGCGCGCGGAACTGGCGGTGGGCGCACTGCTGGGCCTCGGCGTGATGTTCGGCATCGCGCGCGGCACCCAGCTGCGTGCCGCCGACCTCGACGACATCGTCGAGCGCTGGGCGCCGGCCGTACAGGTGCAGCTGACCGTTCCTAGTCAGTGAGCAGGAGTGAGTCTTGTACCCAATCCTGGTCAACTGGCGCATCCCGAACGGTGGTGAATGCACTGGTCTCCCGCGTTCGCGCCGCGTCCGGCGACACGGATCGTGTCCGTGGTCCGAGGATGCGGGGGCGGGTTTCCTCACGCCCTGGGGTGCCGTGTCCGGCCTGGGCGGTCCGATGCCCCACATGATCGCTCTGGCCGTGTGGGGGCGGTGCCGTCCGTCGCCGGATGCGGTGCCCGAGGGCGCGCCTGCCGATCGCGATGCTCGCGGCATCGTGACGGGTGGTCTTGCGGTTCTTTCTGGTGGGGGGCTTTTGCCAGTGCTGGGCGCCCCACCTGCTGGTGTGGGCCGGGTCGACGGCGATGATGGTGATGCCGAGTTCGGCCGCCATGCTGACGTAGTGGATGCGGTAGGCCACGGACCGGTTTGTGGTGATGCGGTCGGCCCACTCGTCACTGCGGTGGTGGAAGACCGCAGTGCTGGTGAGCGTATACCGGCCATGCGGGGCGTCGGCCAGGTGGGCGAGCGGGGCAGGCAGCTTGAGGGAGATTTCGCCCTCGGGCGTGACGCGGATGGTCTCATTGCCGAACCGCTTGCTCGATTCCTTGTCCGCCTGGAGGTACCAGCGCGATACTTCCCAACGCTGCCGCCACTGGGCCTGCGTGAGCTGGGCGGCGTGCAGGTGGTGCCGGTTGCGCGCGAGCCGCTTCCCGCCGCGCACCACCCGGACGCGGCCCAC
>NZ_JBSFJX010000134.1:0-20722 GCF_053598275.1 Streptomyces sp. NPDC001156
GGTTCCGGCGAGGGTAGTGCTCACCTGCTGGCGGCTACGGCACCGAGTCTCTCCGACCCGGCAAGTCCCATTAGGCGAGGACGTACCGGCCGTGCGGGGCGTTCGCCAGGTGGGCAAGCGGAGCAGGCAGCTTCAGTGACACTTCGCCCTCAGGCGTGACGCGGATCGTCTCATTGCCGAACCGCTTGCCCGATTCGCCGTCCGCCTGCAGGAACCAGCGCTCCGCTTCCCAACGACGCCGCCACGCGTGCCCGGCGAGCTGCGCCGCCTCGAGGTGGTGTCGGGTGTTGAGCAGGCGTTTACCGCCCCGCACGACCCGCACCCGCCCCACCTCGTGATCGGCCCGCTCCCGCTCCAGCCGATCCTTCAGCAGATGCAGTCGCCGGGTCTTTTGGAACCACTCCTGCCGGGTGCGGTATCCGCCCGGCGCCCGCTTCGCGCCCTTCTCGCCCACCGGCAGCGACAACCGGTGCGCGATCGTCTTGATGCCGGCCTCAAGGCTGTGGATGTGCGCGAGCTGGGCGCGCCTGGACAGCGCCCACTGATCGTGGGTGGCCTTGGTGATGCTCCCGGCCCACCGCGAGGACGACGTGTCGGTCAGGGCCCGCTTGCGCCCCGCCCACGTATCCGCGGAGTGCTCCAGGCCCTCAGCGCACCGGCGTTTGAGATCCTTCGAGGCCAGCGACCCCAGATGCGCGCCGACCACACGTAACACCTGCTCGTCGTCCGGCGTGAGGCCCTTGAGACGGGTGCGGATCGCCACACCGGACGGGCCGACGGCCACGAAGGGGGCAGCGATCGTGCGCAGCGACTCACCACGCATCGATGTACCCCCTCCCCAACGCTTGATCAGCAACAGGAAGAACGCTACCGGCCGGCACTGACATTCAGAGCCCGCCAAGCGTCGTGCGCGCTGCAACACCACGAACAGGTACATGCTGGTGCGCACTCACACACACTCCTGCACATCCGAAACCGAACAGCTCCCAACCCCCACCGGATTCCTTCGAGGATGCCCCGACCTTCGGTTATCCACGGGGAGGAATCGGGTTCCTGCGGAGCAGGGCAGGGGTAGCCGGATCGCCATCGGGGCGATTCGGTGTCCATCCCGTGTGGCGTAGTGCCCACCACGCGGTGGGGGGTGGTGGGGTGGGGTGTACAGGTCCTGCCCCACCGTGCTGCTGTCTTTGCTACGGCCTTCGGTCGTACTGAGAGCGAGCGGCGCGCCCCGACACCTTTTGGCGAGAGCCGCAACGTCTTTGAGCCGCCGAAGGCCGGGTGGCCCGGGTCTTCTCCGAGAAGATCTCCACCCGTGCCACCAAGACTGTCTTTCGTCAAACCAGGTGTGGATTCTGGGTTGGTGGGGTGTCGGGGCACTGGTGTTGCTTCCTGCGTGTCTTCAGTTGAGGGTGCCCATGCGTGCCGGCCTGGTCGTTCCGTGGACCCGCCGTGCGTGGGCGGCGTAGCGGCGGCGTCCCAGGGCTGGTATCAGCAGGCGGACGGGTAGCGGCGCGTGGGCAAGCACTGCCTTGATGACGGCAGGGTCACCTTCATACATGGCCATGCCGAAGGCCAGCGGCAGGTCTTTTTTGGGGATCGCGGCCATGCCGTGTTCGCCGAGCTCTCTCCATTCGGCGGCGGTGACGTGCTTCTCGGCCAGCGGCAGCACCCACTTCTCCTCGGTGGCCATGTGTGCCAGGAGTACGGCCAGCAGTGCCTCGAAGGTGCCGGCGAGTTCCTCACCGCCCCGCCCGGTGGAGCGCCAGGCAGGCAGGAGCCCGGTTGCCTCGGCATGAGCCCTGTCGATGCTGTGGTGCTGCTCCTCCATCATGGGCACGATGGACGCGGCCTCCTCGCCTCCCCGTTGGAGGAGCTTGGGCCACAGCAGGAGGTCCTCACCCTCGTGGTGTATGTGCAGGATCCGGCACACGAGTTCCGCATGCGCGGCTACGACGTCGGTGCGTGCGGTGTCGCCTGGTGCGACGTCCCGGATCAGCTGGGGGAGGAGCCGGAATTCGCGGCGCAATGCGGTGTGGGCCATGTACATGTCCCGGACGTCAGCCATGGGTGCGTCGACGGTCGAAGTCACTGCCGTTCCTCGGATTCATAGGTGTGGCTCACCGGGCGCGCCAGGAACCACCTCCCGGAGGTGGGGTGGTTGTCGCATCCCCTGTCCGGGCCGGTGTGCCGACGGTTCAGGTGAGCGACCGCTTTCCGGTCGTTGTGGGGGAGGGGGTCTGCTCATGCAGGTGCATCAGCACGACGCTGATGCCGGGTTCTTCAAGAGCCCAGGACCAACTGCCCCCTTTGCGGATCCATTCCAGCAGGCTGTCACGCGGGCCAGTGAGAACGATCCTGCTCCCCGTGTGCACGATCCTGCCGACTTCTTGTTTTCCCGCTTCCCGGGAGAGGGCCGCGACCGGTCCCGCTCGCCAGGTGCGGCATCGCTTGGCGGATGGGTCTGCGTCCTTGTCCGTGACCTGCCTCGGGCGGCGCCTGCGCAGCCGCCTCAGTACCTCGGGATCGGCGAACGCGTGTCAGTTGTGCCTGGTGCCTGGTGGAACGTGGGCGTGCCGCATCGAGGGGACCGCAGGATGGGGATCCGCCCCGGGCGCTGGGGTTGGGTCCTCAAGCTTGGCCGGGGGAACGATGTCCCGGTGTGTCGCGTCCCGGAGAGGTTCCGAACTTTTTTCGGTATTCACGGTTGAACTGGGATGTGCTTTCGTAGCCGACGCGGTGGGCGATGTCTGCGACGCTTCCCGAGCGGGTCCACAGAAGTGTTCGGGCGGTCTGCAGGCGGATGGTTTTTTGAAACTGCAGCGGTGTCAGGGACGTTGCTGCGCGGAAGTGCCGGTGGAAGGAGGATGGGCTCATACCGCAGAGCCGGGCGAGGGCGGCGATGCTGAGCGGCTCGTGGTAGTGCTCGCGGATCCAGCCGATGGCGCTGCTGGTGTGCGTGAGAGCGTCGGCCCGGCCGATCTGCCGTGTGAGCGCGCCGTGGTCCCCGGTGAGCAGTCGCCACAGGATTTCCCGCTGGTATGACGGGCCGAGGACCCGCAGATCGTCCGGGCAGCGGGCGGCTCGTAGCAGTCGCACGACAGGATCGAGCAGCTTCGGGGGTGCGTCGCTGATGGCCAGTTCCCGGTGGGTGGGGGATGCGGGGGTGCCGGCCGTCTCCAGCAGCAGCGATGCGATGGCCTGTGGTCGGAGGCCCATGATGAAGATCGCGAGCGGGTTGTCGGGATCCGCCTGGACGACCTGGCTGGTCGAGGGCAGGTTGTGTGAGGCGATCACATACGTGCCCGCGCCGTACTCGTAGGGTTCGCCGTTGAGTACGGTGCGCATGGTGCCCTGAGCGACGATCGCCAGGGTCGGGCCGGGCATGGCGGCGACGACCGGGGGTGTCGGCTCGTTGACGACGGCAACGCTCACGCCGTCCGCGATCGTGGCCCTGCGGCGGTCGTCCCCGACGTGTTCGAGGATCAGTGTCCGCAGCTCTTGGAGGGGTTCCATCCTCAAGCCCCCTCGGCCGGTGCCTTGGGGGGCGCGGTGTCGGGGATGGTCAGGCGGCCCGTCGGGCAGAGACCCAGGCGGACTCCTGCGGTCGAGGTCGATCCGGTCGGTGGCGGTGGGAGGAACGGCAGGGGAGGCATGGCTGCTTCATGCGGGGCGGGCGATGGGGGAGGTCTGGCGGTGCGCGGCCGCAGGGCCTTTGGGGGTGGGGCCGGTGGGCGGGTGGTCGGTGCCGTGTGCGGGGTGGGGAGTGGTGGCAGTGGGCCGGGAGCCCGGGTGGGCTGCGAGGGTGTGTCCGTCGGTGTGGGTGTCGTTTGCTGGTTGAAGTTGCTCTTCCGCCCAGATGGTCTTGCCGTGGCCGTTGTGGCGGGTGCCCCAGCGGTGGGTGAGCTGGGCGACGATGAACAGGCCTCGGCCGCTTTCGTCGAGGGTACGGGCTCGCTGTAGGTGCGGGGAGACGTTGCTGCCGTCGGAGACTTCGCAGGTCAGTCCTGTGCCGTGGAGGATCAGACTCAGCCGGACCGGTGGACAGGCATGGCGCACGGCGTTGGTGACGAGTTCGCTGGCGATGAGTTCGGTGGTGGGTGCGGTGTCCTTTAGGCCCCATTCGGCCAGTGTCTGCGAGACGTGCTTGCGGGCTTCGCAGACGGCGGCAGGGTCGGCTGCGAGGTCCCAGCCGGCGACGTTGCTGCTGCCGAGCATGCGTGTGCGGGCGGCGAGTACACCGGCGTGGGCGTAGTGCCTTTCGGACAGCAGGGCATCGAGGGCGGACTGACAGATCGTGTTCAGGCAGGACTGGGATCCAAGGCCCTCCTTGGTCAGTACAGCCCCCTCGGTTTTGGCCGGCGGGTCGGGTGGTGCCGTGGTGTGTGCGGGCAGCAGGAGGACGCTGCCTTCCGCGAGGTCGAGTTCGGTGGTCTCGGTGTGCGGTTGCATCTGCCCGAGCGGCGGGCTGGTAGGAACCTCGAGCGTTGTGGCCACGCCTTCGGGCAGGACGACGGTGGGTGCGGGATAGCCGGCGCTGGCAAGGGTGCAGCGGGCGGTCACGGGGTCGTAGACCGCATACAGGCACCTCGCGGTGATCTCGGGCGCGTCAGCGTGGCGGCGCGCGGTGGTGGGTCGTAGCCGGGCCAGAACGTGCTCCAGGTGGGTGAGGAGTTCCTCCGGTTGCAGGTCTATGTCGGCCAGTGCGCGGACTGCGACGCGAAGTTCGGCGGCGACGGCGGGCGCGGCATCCCCGCCGTTGGGGACGGATCCCGCAACGAGGGCAACGCGGGCGGCCGGCAGGGGTAGGACATCGAGCCAGTAGGCCTGGGGCCGTGTTGTGTCGTCGGCGGTCGTGCACCAGGCGGCGTGTTCGACCGCTGCGGGCTGCGGGAGCAGGTCCGGTGGAAGGTAGGTCACCGGCGGCGGAGGTGTGTCGCGGGAGGGCATGGGGGGCGTCTGCTGCACATCCGAGTCCAGGGGTGCCGTGTCGGCGCGCTGTCCGGGCCCTGCCGCAGGGGGGTGGGGCTGTAGGCGTAGGCGTGCCCGGCAGATGACGATGCTCAGGCCGAGGGACAGCACCGCCGAGGCGATCACGACGGTGCGCCCCCCTTCCGACACCCCGCGGATGGCGAAGCCGTAGACGGCGACGCTGGCCAGCAGCGTTGCCACCCCGATGGTGAGGGTGCGTCGTAGGGGAAGCAGGGCGGCGGCCGCGAGGGGCGCCAGGACCGAGTAGTCGGACCAGCGGACCAGACCGCCTGCGGATGCGCGCAGTTGTACCGCGCAGGTCGCTCCCAGGTAGAGGGCGAGCAAGGAGACCGGCTGCCACGGCAGGCGTCGTGCAGTGCTCATGGTGGTCACTGTCCCTTTGTGGTTGGCGTGTGGTGCGGCGTGTCCGTCCGCTCAGGTCGCCGCCGGCTCTTGCGGGGGCGGCAGCGGCATCAGTTGCGTTGCCTGTATGTCGGCCGGGCCGGCGCAGCGGGCCGGACCGGCATGCACGCGTAGGGGGTGGGTCTGTCGTTTTCCACGGGTCGTCGAAGCGGGCAGGGAGGGCTGCGTGTGGGAGGTTGTGGGGTGTTTGCCGTTTCCACGGTCATGCGGTGGTCTCCGGGGTGTGGGGTGCGTGGGCGGGGCGGTGGACGGCCACCATGGCCAGGTCGTCGTTCAGGTGCCCACCTGCATAGCTCTTGAGGTCCTGGCTGATGTGCCGCAGGAGGATGTGCGGGCACCGCCAGGCCCATGTGGCGGCGCGTTCAGGGAAGGGATAGAAGTTCCCGGCGGCGTTGCGGGCCTCAACGAGCCCGTCGGTGTAGAGCAGCAGCGTGTCGCCGGGAACGAACGCGAAGGTGTCGAGGGGGAATGCGTCGGCTGTGGTTCCGGCCAGGCCAAGTGGTGGAGCGGGCCGACTGCCCCACAGGAGGGTTGTTCGGTCGCGCCTCTTCAGCAGTGGCGGGGGATGCCCGCAGTTGACGATCCTGATCGTCTCTTCCGCGTCGGGAAGTTCGACCAGTGCGGCGGTGATGAAGTGCTCGGCGCTGTCGGGATCGCTCTCGGCCGTCTCGGCCAGGTGTCTGCGGACGCTGCGCTCCAGAGCGGCCGCCAACTGCGGGAGTGTTTCGTGCTCGTGGACAGCCTCGCGGAAAGCACCAAGGAGTGCGGAGGCGTCCTCGATGGCCGGCAAGCCCTTGCCGCGGACGTCGCCTATCAGGATGCGGTTGGTGCGGCCGGTGCGGGCGGCGGCATACAGGTCGCCGCCCACCAGGGCGTGCGCGGTGGCCGCCCGGTACATCGACGCGATCCGCAAGGAGCCCAGTGTGCGGGGGAGGGGCCGCAGCAGGACCCGCTGGGCCGCCTCGGACACGGCTCGTACCTGTGTGAGTTCTCTCAGGTCGCGGTCGTGCAGGGCGCGGGCGGCGATGGCGAAACCGGAGACGGCCAGCAGAGCGCCGATGTGTATGGGCAGCAGAGGCGTGTGCACCAGATCGTCGTGCCAGTCGACGAGGACCACTGCCGCACTGGCGGCCAGGGCCATGGCGACCGTGAGCCGGGTCCGTGCGACTGCCGCGGTGCAGGTGGGGGCCGCCACAAGGAGTGGCGAGAGGTGAATGGCCAGGGGGGCGACGGATGCCACAAGGGTGATCGCCGCGATCAGCAGGACGGGAAGCGCCACCTGCGCTCGGGTGCCGTCGGCCGGTGCCCGGCTGCTGCCTGGGAGGCCAGGCCGAAAGCGCCTTTTCCGTTGCTGTGCCGGACAGACCTCGCGGCCGTCGGGATCCGGCGCTGAGACACCGCTGGCAAGGAATTTCATGGGTGGTCCTGCGAGGGTGAAGCGGGCGCGCGCTCTTTGCCCCTGAGGGGCAGCGCGCGGTGGCGGAGATCATCCAGCCCGTTTGATTCAACAGAGCGGATCTGTCGCTCTTACCGAATCCTTGGCGCATTCTTGCCGTATCGCGAGAGATTGTTTCCGGTATGCGGACTCCAATATGCGACGCGAGGAGGACCGGGTCAAGGCGCAACGCGTTAAGAATCCGAAAACCAGGCGCCGACAATGGCTGACACAATAAGGTGGTTGGCCGCTGACGCCCGGCCTGGTGGCATCATTTGAGCCTTGATCCCTCGCTGCGCCGAGTCCGCTGCATCGTGTCGGATCACCTGGGGGACACGCTGCTTCCGCAGCGTCCGCGGCGTTTATATCCGTGCCGCAAGCTGCCCCCAGTCCGGGATGCTGCACTGGGGATTGAATGGGCTTCGGCCCGAGAATCCAGAGCACCTGCCCGTATCGCCGGTCTACCGGTGCCTCCGACCAGGTGACACCGCCCGGGGCCCCGGCCTTTTGCCGGGGGCATAAATCATTGCGGGGCCAGAAGCCGGAGTCCCGAGCCCGGGGTTGCGAAGAAGGTAATTCTGGGCGAGACCTTGCCGGGCGGGGCAGCAGTGGTGACGAACAGAACAAGGGCCCGCGGGTCCGCCTTGGGGAGAGGGGCAGCGTCAAAGCCCCAGTGCGCGTTCTCCCCTACGAAGGCGGCATCCCGGCGGGCGCAGGAGGTGATACGCGGAGTACAGGTAGCGGGAATGCCGGCGGGCACATCACCTTGAGAGGCTGGCCACATGCTCCGCTGCATGATTGTCGATGACAGCCCGCGCTTCCTCGAAGCTGCCCGCCGTCTGCTCGAGGGCCAGGGCATTGCAGTGGTGGCAGTGGCATCCGACAGCACGCAGGCGTTGCGACAGGCTGAGCACCTCAAGCCGGAGGTGGCGTTGGTGGACATCTATCTAGGTGCCGAAAGCGGCCTGGACCTGGCCCGCCGGCTGCAGCGCGATACCGGCCCGTCTCCTCCGCGGGTCATTTTGGTCTCCAACCACGCCGAGGACGACTATGCCGACCTGATCGAGGAGAGCACCGTAGCGGGCTTCATAGCGAAAACTGGTTTGTCGGGTGATGCCATGCGCGCCCTGCTCGCCGAGGAGGACGAGGATCACCGGGGTGGCTCGGTCATCGGGCCTCCAAAAACGTGATGACCGCCTGGACACGACGGTGATCATCATCGGTCTCCGGCAGGTTCAATTTCGCCAGGATATTGCGCACATGCTTTTCCACCGTTCCTTCGGAGACCCACAGCCGGCGGGCGATGCCGGCATTGGAACGGCCCTCGGCCATGAGCTCCAGCACCTCGCGTTCCCGCGCACTGAGCACCGCCAGCGGCTCCTCCTTGTGACGGGCGGACACCAGCTCCCGCACCAGTGCGGGATCGACCACCGCACCGCCTCTGGCGATCTGCTGCATCGCCTCCAGGAAGTCCTGCACGTCATTGACGCGGCTCTTGAGCAGGTAACCGATGCTGTGGCCGCTGTCCAGCAGTTCCAACACGCACTCCACCTCGGCATACGCCGACAGGACCAAAATGCCCATGTCAGGGAACTCCTGCCGGATGGTGCGAGCTGCGTCCAGCCCTTCAGTGGCCTGTCCGGGCGGCATCCGGATATCGAGTACGACCAGATCCGGCGTCGCTGTGCGCACCATGTCGAGCAGCTGGACGGCATCGGCGGCCTGCCCCACAACCGCGCAGCCCGCACGCTCCAGCAGGCTGGCCAGTCCTTCGCGAAGCAGGACATCGTCCTCGGCGAGGACGATCCGCAGATCCGCCATGGCCGGTCCGCTGCCGCTCGGCCCAGCCCGAGAACCGGACGCCGAGCTTACTGGCCTCATGCCTACCATTGTCCCTGAGCCTCGTCGGGCGAGCACCCCGTAACACGCCCGCACAGACCTGTCGCACCGACAGGGAGGAACCAGTGCACGAGCTCACTTCCCCCACCCGCACAGCCGGCGCCAGGAACGGACTCACACGCCGCGTGATCGTCGTGAGTAGCCTCCTGATACTCCTCATCGGCTTGGCCTTCGCCATCCTGCTCCGCTCGATTGCGGACCTGCGCACCACCCAGCAGCACGCCCAGCAGTCCGAAGAACTGCTCATGGAAATCGACCAGGTACAGCGCCAGTTCTTCAACCTTGAGACAGATGCGCGCGGCTACGCACTGACCGGGCAGCAGCAGTACACCACGCGCTGGCAGGCCGCCCGGGTCGCCTTCCCCAAAGAGGCCGACGCACTGACACACCTGGCCGGCATCAACCCTGAACAGCGGTCCACAGCGCAACGGATCCGGCAAACGGGCATCGCCTACATCAACGAACACCCCATACCGTGGGCAAGCGCCGCACAGCACGACCCCTCAACGAGACAACGCATCACCACAATGGAGCGGGACGACTGGCGCGCGGAGCCGATCCGAGACGAGTTCTATCGCATCGTGGCCACCCGGCAGAGTCTTGTAACGGCCCGTGAGGAACACGCCGTGGCCACCGCCGACCGGGCAGTCGCCGCATCCGTCGCAGGCCTGACCGGATCGATGCTGCTCATCACAGCATTCGCGGGCTACATCATTCGAGCCATCGTGCGTCCCGTGCGCCACGTGGCCGCTACGGCCGACCGACTCGCCCACGGGGATCTGACCGCACGTACGCCGGAAACAGGGGTCAGCGAGATCGGCGGGCTGGAGCGCAGCTTCAACCGCATGGCCGACTCACTGCAGGAAAGCCACGCCGAACTGTCCACCTCACGGTCCAGGATCCTCGCCGCCGCCGACCAGGCCCGGCGACGCATCGAACATGACCTGCATGACGGCGCCCAGCAACAACTGGTCTCGCTCGTACTGGAGCTGAAGGAAGCCCAGAGCGCAGTACCTGCGGGCCAACCGGAGTTGAAGGCCAAGATGGTCCGGGCTGCCGATACGCTGGTAGGGGTGCTGGACAATCTGCGTGAGCTCTCCCACGGTATTCATCCGGCGGTCCTTTCCGAGGGTGGCCTGCCCCCGGCGCTCAGGGCTCTGGCTCGTCGCTCGCCGGTTCCCGTCGAACTCGATGTGGACGCCCCCCGGCGGCTGTCCGAGCCGATCGAGGTGGCGGCCTACTACGTCGTCTCGGAGGCGCTGGCCAACACGGCCAAGCATGCCCACGCGTCCTACGTCCAGGTCTGTGCGCGGGCCGGCGACGACGTCCTGTACCTGTCCGTTCACGATGACGGTGTCGGAGGCGCCGTATTGGGGCACGGTTCGGGCCTGGTCGGCCTCACCGACCGGATAAGGGCCCTGGGCGGGATCCTCACCCTCCACAGCCCCGATGGGCAGGGAAGCACCTTGCGGGCATGCCTTCCCCTGACGGAGCCGCAACCGGCGCAGTCACTTCCGTCCCATTGCTGTGAGGTGGGCGAAGGCGATGCTCTCCCGGCGCCAGGAGACGGCTACCGGTGAGACCGATGCCGGGCAGGACCGTCGGTGCCCTCACGCACGGATTTGTGAGGCCGCCCGGGGCGGCGTGATGTCGAGAGGACCGACGACCTGCTGCAGCGCAGCGGCGGTCTGCGAGATTCGTCCAGGACGTCGCCCGGCCCGATCCCGTCCTTGCCATAGCGCACCTACCACTTCGTCTCCTGTCAGAAGCGGCCGGCGTCACCTAGCGCTCCGACCGCAGGCGACAGCGGTGGTTGCAGTGGAGCACTACCGGCGGGTAGGCGGGGGCGTGCTGAGCCGGGACGGCACCGTCGGCCGACGCGGCCGACGACACTCTGTCAGGAGTCAAACGGTGAAGGCGCAGCACTTTGAGGACCATGGGGTGCTCGGCCAGCAGGGTCAGCGAGCCCCCGGCCTCGCGGATTCGGCGCGCGGCAACGGCCACAGGACGTGCTCCCGCACAGTCCAGGAAGGTGACGTGCCTCAGGTCTATGACGACGTCGGGCTGAGTGCCACTACTGGCGGCGGTAAAGATGGCGTCCATGTGGACGGCGGTGGCGATGTCCAATTCACCGGCAGCAGTCACCACGGTGGGACGGGGTCCGACAAAGACGGTGCAGATGGCTGGCACTTTCGATTCCTCTCTCTTAAGACACTGCTCTCTACGGGGATCCGGGCTTCGGTGCGCCCGGGAAGAAGACAGACAAGGTCACGGGTCAGGGCAGGGATATCGACGCCTGAGGGGACAGAGCGCCGACGGGCCGCAAGCACCGCTGGAGATAGGGCAGATCAGCGAAGCTGCCCAGAGTCGGCCTGACGGCGGTCGGCCACCACGCATCGCGTATGGCCCGGTTCTCGCTAGGCGAGCATCAGGCCGTCCGTGACGGCCCCCACATGCAGGCAATCGAAACGGGCCGGCACTTCTTTGTCAGCAGGACCCCCGCGGCAAAGGCACTGACGCCGTCCTCGATCAAAAGACTCCCGCACCACCTCACTGGTTGCCTGTCGACTCGGCCTGGGCCCGACCGGCCATGCCGGCAGCCCTCGGCAGCCCGTACACATGCGTCACGACCAGCAGGACGCCCTACGGTTGTTCAAATCAACGAACGCGTCCACCCTAGAAACACAACGACGGCACGGTCATCCCGGCCAGCCCCCGTCCCTCCCCCCAGCCAGCGCCACCAGCCATGTGGTACGGACAGAAGCTAAAGGCATTTTGAAGCGGCACGCTTGTCCACCATGGTGTTGAACGAGGAGAAACCTGTCTCAACCATCTCCTGGGCCTTTCGCTCACGGACGCGGGCGGTGCCGGATCGATGTCCGGCACCGCCAGGTTCGTTCTTCAGCCGCTGCTCTGGCCGCTTCCGCTCGCCTCGCTGATCTCGATGTGGCGCGGTTTCGCGACCTCGGCCTTGGGGACGGTGATGGTGAGGATGCCGTCCTTCATGTCGGCTGTGATCTTGTCCGTGTCGACCTCTCCGGGCAACTGGAGCCGGTATTCGAAGGATCCGGTGCGGCGGGTGCTGCGGCGCAGGACGCCTTTGCGTTCCTTTTCCTTGATCTCCCCGGTGACCACCAGTTCCTGGCCGTTGGCCTCGACGTTGACGTCCTTGCTCTTGACGCCGGGGAGTTCGATCTCGACCTGGAAGGCGTCGTCGGATTCCGTGACGTCCGCAAGGGGGGCCCACGCAGCGGCGGGCGCTGCGCTGCCGACCGTGGATTCGAGCAGGCCGCTCATCTCGCCGAGTAGTTGGTCGAACTCGGTCAGGGGGTTGCGGGCCCAGCCGAGGGGCCTGGCCTGTATCGCGCCACCGCCGTGACGCCGGACGGGCGTGGTCATGCCCATCGCCTCCTTCTCCTTTTCGTGATCTCATCGGCCGCCCTTGTCAGGCGAGCCATGCGGACTCCCTGGGACGGGTTCGAGGTGAACTGTCCGTGCTGCCGGGTGTGGCCGTGCGGCTCAGGTACCGGTGGACGAAGTGGATGGCCATCGCACCGTCGCCGACCGCGGAGGCCACCCGTTTGACCGAGCCGCTGCGGACGTCGCCGGCCGCGAAGACACCGGGCAGGCTGGTCTCCAGGGTCAGGCAATTGCGGCCCTGGCTCTGCCACAGTTCGGGGACGGAGCAGGCCTGGGCCTCGGACCCGGTGAGCACGAAGCCCCGCGTGTCGAGCGCTACCGTGCCGGACAACCACTCGGTGTTCGGGTCCGCGCCGGTGAAGACGAACAGGGCACGGACCGCGATGCGGTCGCGCTCACCCGAGCGGTGGTCGACCACCTCGACCGAGTCCAGCACCTGGTCGCCGATCGCCTGGGTGACTTCGCTGTGCAGCAGCACGCGCACCCGTGGGTTGCGTTCGATCTGGTCGATCAGGTAGCGGGACATGTGGATGGCGAGATCGGGTCCGCGGACGAGCAGGTAGACCTGTGGCGCGTATCCGGCGAGGAACAGTACGGCCTGGCCCGCGGAGTTGCCGCCACCGACCACCGCCACGGGGTCGGCGTGGCACTGCTGCGCTTCGTAGACGGTCGCCGAGTAGTGGACGCTTGTGCCCTCCAGCCGTTCGATGCCGGGTGCGTGGAGGCGGCGGTAGCGGGCTCCGGTGGCCAGCAGGACGGTGCGGGCGGCGATCTCGGTTCCGTCGGCGAACATCATCGTGTAGTGGTCGTCACGCGGCTCGAGCCGGGTCGCTTCCGCCGGTATGGTGATCTGGGCTCCGAACTTGTTCGCCTGGAGCACTCCGCGCTCGGTGAGTTCGGCGCCGGAGATGCCCGAGGGGAAGCCGAAGCAGTTGTCGATGCGCGAGGACGTCCCGGCCTGGCCGCCGGTGGCGATCGCCTCGACGATGGTCGTGCTCAGGCCTTCGGAGGCGGCGTTCACCGCGGCGGCGAGGCCGGCGGGGCCGGAGCCGACGATGAGGAGGTCGCCCAAGCCGTTTTTGGCGGGCAGCGGCGGCAGGCCGATGAGCCGGGCCAGTTCGGCGTTGCTGGGGTTGCGCAGCAGGGTGGTGTCCCGCCAGATGACCAGGGGTGTCTCCTCCGGTCCGATGCCGAAGCGGCGCAGCAGCGCCTCGGCCTCCTCGTCGGTCTCCAGGTCGATCCAGCGGTGCGGCAGCCGGTTGCGGGCGGCGAACTCTCGCAGCCGCCGGGTGTCGGCCGAGTAGTGCGAGCCGATGATGCGGAATCCGGCTCCTTGCCCAACGAGCAGGGCCCGGCGGCCCAGACAGGCACGCAGCACCAGATCGCCGAAAGTGGCGTCCCGGGTCACCAAGTCGCGCAGCTGATCCATGGACAGGACGAGGATTTCTCCGGGGTCCCTGACCACAGCGGTGTAGAAGGCCACCTGTCCGTGCAGGAGACCGAGTTCGCCGATGAAGCGGCCGGGGCCGTGCACGCGCAACAGGTGTTCGTCAGGTGTGCCGTAGTCCTCAACGATGGCGACGGAGCCGGTGAGGACGACGCAGAACATCTCGCAGCGTTCCCCTTCCCGGATCAGTACGTCACCGGGGTCCACCGCACGTCGCCTGCCGCGCTCGGCGAGGCGGTCTATCTGGTCTTCCGACAGGCGGGGATAGGCGCCGTAGACGTCCGGGCTCTCGAAGGGGACGGCCTCCTCCGCCTCGTCCGGCGCCGATGTGCCGCGCGGCCGTGTCTCGTCGCCGGACATCAGACGAACGCCTCGTGGACGAAGCACCACCGCCAGTCCTCGCCGGGCTCCAGCGACGCCACGATCGGGTGGCCGTCGGCGGCGGCGTGGCGGCGTGCGTGGCGGTTGGGGGAGGAGTCGCAGCAGCCGACGTGCCCGCAGGTCAGGCAGAGCCTGAGGTGGACCCAGGGGGATCCGAGGCGCAGGCACTCCTCGCAGCCGTCGGTATGCGGCCGGACGGGTCGTACGAAGGCGAGGTGGGGGTCGGTGCGCAGGGTCATGGGACATCACCCTTTCCGGGCCGGTTCGCGGCCCGCGATCGACTGTTCTATCCACTGGCGCAGAACGGGGGCGGGCGCGGCCCCCGCCTGCCGGGCGACGGTCTCCCCGTGGTCGAGGACCAGCAGTGTGGGCACAGCTTGGACCTCGAACCTCCGTGCCAGCCGTGGGTTGTTGTCGATGTCGACCTTGGCCAGCTTGATCCGTCCGGCGAGGTCGGTGGCGACCTCCTCCAGGGCGGGGGTGACCATCCGGCAGGGGCCGCACCAGGTCGCCCACAGGTCGACCACGACGGGCACGGAGGCCTTCTCGACCACGTCCGTGAAGTCGTTGTCCCCCGTGTCGACCATCCAGGGCAGGGGCTGCTTGCAGTGGCCGCACCTCGGGCGGCCCTCGGCGGCCACGGGCACGCGGTTGGCGCGCCCGCAGTGAGGGCAGCTGACGGTCGTCTCTCGCGCGGTGCTCATGCGGCCCTCTCCTCTCTCAGGGCCTCGGGCTGGTCGTAGGTGACGACCAACTCGCCGTGCTCGGCGTCGACGCGGATCGTGGCGCCGTCCTGGACGTCGCCGCGTAGCAGGGCTCGTCCGACGAGGGTTTCGACCTCGTGGGAGATGTAGCGGCGCAGCGGGCGTGCCCCGTATACCGGGTCGTAGCCTTGGTGGGCGATCACTTCCCGGGCAGCGTCGGTGAGTTCGACGGTGATGCGGCGTTCGGCGAGCCGCCTGCGCAGTTCGTCGAACTGCAGCTCCACGATCCGCTCGATCTGCCGCTCGCCGAGCGGTTTGAACAGCACGATGTCGTCGACGCGGTTGAGGAACTCCGGGCGGAAGTGCCCGCGCAGCTCGCCCATTACCAGGGCGCGGGCGTCGGGCTTGATCTCCCCTTCGGCGGTGGCGCCGTCGAGGAGGTGCTCGGAGCCGATGTTGGAGGTCATGATGATCACGGTGTTGCGGAAGTCGACGGTGCGGCCCTGCGCATCGGTGATGCGGCCGTCATCGAGGATCTGCAGCAGGGTGTTGAAGACATCGGTGTGCGCCTTCTCGATCTCGTCGAACAGCACAACCGAGTAGGGCTTGCGGCGTACGGCCTCGGTGAGCTGGCCGCCTTCCTCGTAGCCGACGTATCCGGGCGGTGCGCCCATGAGCCGGCTGACGGTGTGCCGTTCCTGGTACTCACTCATGTCGAGGCGGACCATGTTCTCCTCGGAGTCGAACAGGGTCGCCGCGAGGGTCTTGGCCAGCTCGGTCTTTCCGACGCCGGTGGGGCCGAGGAAGATGAACGAGCCGATGGGGCGGCGAGGGTCGCGGATGCCGGAGCGGGCGCGGATGATGGCGTCGGCGACGAGCTTGACGGCTTCGTCCTGGCCGATGACGCGCTCGCGCAGGATCTCGTCGAGGCGCAGCAGTTTCTCGCGTTCGCCCTCCTGGAGGCGGGCGACGGGGATGCCGGTCCAGGCGGCGACGATCTCGGCGATCTCCTCCTCGGTGACGACCTCGCGCAGCAGCCGGTTCTGCCCTTGTTTGGCGGCCAGTTGC
Source organism: Streptomyces sp. NPDC001156 (assembly GCF_053598275.1). Classification (NCBI taxonomy): domain Bacteria; kingdom Bacillati; phylum Actinomycetota; class Actinomycetes; order Kitasatosporales; family Streptomycetaceae; genus Streptomyces; species Streptomyces sp. NPDC001156. The sequence goes on from NZ_JBSFJX010000134.1 coordinate 15,746, forward strand.
TCCTCTTCGGCGGCCAGTCGGCGTTCCAGGTCCTGGAGTCGGCCGTAGCGGAGTTCGGCGGCGCGGTTGAGGTCGTAGGCGCGTTCGGCCTCCTCTGCCTCGTGGCGGACCTGCTCCAGTTCCTGGCGCAGTTCCTGCACGCGGCGGATGGCCTGCCGTTCGGCCTCCCACTGGGCGTGTTTGGCGTCGGCTTCGCCGCGCAGGTCGGCCAGTTCCCTGCGCAGCTCCTCCAGGCGGGTTTTGCTGGCGGGGTCGGTCTCCTTGGAGAGGGCCGCTTCCTCGATCTCCAGGCGGGTGACGCGGCGGGTGATCTCGTCGAGTTCGGCGGGCATCGAGTCGATCTCGGTGCGCAGCCGGGCGCACGCCTCGTCGACCAGGTCGATGGCCTTGTCGGGCAGGAACCGGTCGGTGATGTAGCGGTGGGAGAGGGTGGCCGCGGCGACCAGCGCGGTGTCCTGGATCTTGACACCGTGGAAGACTTCGAGGCGTTCGCGTAGGCCGCGCAGGATGGAGATGGTGTCCTCCACGCTCGGCTCGTCGACCAGGACCTGTTGGAAGCGGCGTTCGAGGGCGGCGTCCTTCTCGATGTGCTTGCGGTACTCGTCGAGGGTGGTGGCGCCGATCATGTGGAGTTCGCCGCGGGCGAGCATGGGCTTGAGCATGTTGCCGGCGTCCATGGCGCCTTCGGCGGCGCCCGCGCCGACGACGGTGTGCAGTTCGTCGATGAAGAGCAGGATCCTGCCCTGGGCTGCTTTGACCTCGCTGAGGACGGCCTTGAGGCGTTCCTCGAATTCGCCGCGGTACTTGGCGCCGGCCACGAGGGAGCCCATGTCGAGGGCGAACACTGTTTTGTCGCGCAGGCCCTCGGGGACGTCGCCGCGGACGATGCGCTGGGCGAGGCCCTCGACGATGGCGGTCTTGCCGACGCCGGGGTCGCCGATGAGGACGGGGTTGTTCTTGGTCTTGCGGCTGAGGATCTGGGTGACGCGGCGGATCTCGGCGTCACGGCCGATGACCGGGTCCATCCGCCCGGACCGAGCCTCGAGGACCAGGTCGCGGCCGTACTTCTCCAGCGCCTCGTAGGCCACTTCGGGGTTGGCGGAGGTGACGCGTTGATGGCCGCGGACCTGGGTGAGTGCGCTCAGGAACGACTCCCGGGTCACGCCGTGCTCCTTGAGTAGGCGCCCGGCGGCGGTCGCCGAGCCTTCCTCTGCCAGGGCGAGCAGGAGGTGTTCCACGGACACGTACTCGTCCTTGAGGCGTTTGGCCTCCCGTTCGGCCGCGTCCAGTAGGCGGGACAGGCGCTGGGTGACGAAGACCTGGCCGGGTGCCGCGCCGGGGCCGGTGACCTTCGGGCGGCGGGAGAGTTCCTCGCGCACGGCCGCGCGCAGTTCCTTCGGCTCGGTGCCGGCTTGTTGCAGCAACCGTGGGATCAGGCCGTCCTCCTGATCGAGAAGTGCGAGCAGCAGGTGTTCCCCGTCGACCTCTGTCTGGCCCATGCGGACGGCCGCGCTCTGGGCCTCCTGGAGGGCTTCCTGGGACTTGTGGGTGAGACGGTTCATGTCCATGGGGGTGTTTCACTCCTCATGCCGTGGCGGCGCAGGGCGGCTTCGAGCAGGCTGATGCGGTCCAGCAGGTCGAGCACCAGGCCGATGGATGCGTAGTTGAGGCACAGCCCGGTGCGCAGCCGCTGGATGCGGGCAAGGACCGCCGGTGCCGTGAGGTCGAACACCAGGCGCCCCGCGGCGTCGCGCTCGGCCTCGACCAGGCCCAGAGCGACGAACCGGCGGATGAGGTCGGGATGGACGCCGGAGCGGCGGGCCACGGTCTGCAGAGAGAGCCTGGGCACCGGCACGATCGCGTACCGGACCCGTGCCGGCGCGGGAGCTGTCAGCCGAGACGCCTGGCGCGCCCCGGCGCGTGGGTCACTCATCGTGTCCTCCTGGGGTCGAACGAGGAGACGGCGGCGAGCTCCTCGAACAGTTCGCGCTCCCGGTCGCTGAGCCTGGGCGGCACCATGATCCGGAGCTCGGCGTAGAGGTTGCCGTTCGTGCCGCGCGGGTTCGGCATGCCCTCACCGCGCAGCCGCAGCCGCCGGCCGCTGGACGAGCCCGCGGGCACGCTCACCTTCGCCGTCTCCCCGCTCGGCGTGGGCACCGGCACGGTCGCACCTAGCGCGGCCTCCCAGGGGGCGACCGGAAGCTGCACGTACACGTCCCGGCCGTCGAGGCGGAACTGGGGGTGCGGCTGGATCCGCACCCGCAGGTACAGGTCCCCCGCGGGGGCGTCACCGTTGCCCCGGCCGCCCTCGCCCGCCAGCCGGATACGCTGCCCGTCGGTGACACCCGGTGGCACGTCGACCTCGTACCGCCGCGGCTGCCCGGTGGGACCGGCGAGCGTGACGGTGCGACGGCCGCCTCGGTACGCCTCCTCGACGGTGAGCGGCAGTTCGGCCTCCTGGTCCGCTCCGGGGACACGCACCCGTCCGGCGCCCCCGAAGAACGAGCCGAACAGATCGTCGACGTCGACGCCCTCCGCGCCGAAGCCGCTGGTGGCGTACCGGACCCGGGGGCCGTCTCCGGTGGACCAGCGGAAGCCGCCGCCGGGTCCCGCGCCTGCACCGACCCGCTCCTCCCAGTCCTCGGGGACCTTCCGGAAGTCCTCGCCGAAGCGGTCGTAACGGGCCCGCTGGTCGGGGTCGGACAGGACACTGAAGGCCTCATTGATCTCCTTGAACCGCTCCTCCGCCGCGGGGTCCTTGTTGACGTCTGGGTGGTACCTGCGGGCCAGCTTGCGATACGCCCGCTGGATCTCGTCCTTGTCGGCGTCTCGTGGGACCCCGAGAACCTCGTAGAAGTCGCGTGCCATGGCCGCTCACTCCCGCTTGGCGACGGTCACGGCGGCCGGCCTCAGCTGCCGCTCGGCCTCGCCGTAGCCGGGGCGCAGCACCTGCGCCACGGTGTTCGGTTCGGCGTCGGGGTCCTGGACCACGCCGACGACCTCGTGCCGGGAGGGGTCGAACGGGACGCCGGTCTCGGCGTGACGCTCGTAACCAAGGCGTTCAAGGATGGACACGGCCTGGTCGCGCACGGCGCGAACCCCCTCGATGATCGCCCCGGGGTCGGAGCCCGCGTGGTTCAGGGCCAGTTCGAGGTTGTCGATGACGGGAAGGAAGGCCGCGGCCGTGCGGGCGCGTTCGACCGCGCGCTCCCGGTCCAGTTCCCTGGCGTGTCGCTTGCGCAGGTTGTCCAGATCGGCGAGAGCACGCCGCCAGCGGTCCTCGACCTCTTTCAGCGCGGCCGCGTACTCGTCCTCGACCCCGGCCGGACCGGTGGCCGCGTCGGGCCCCGGTTCGGCCTCCGTGGTCGGCGGCGCGGGCTCGGGCAGGTGGCCCTGCGGCGGTTGTGCGGCGCCTTCGGGCGGTAGGTCGGACGATCGGTCCTGGGGAGGGATCGGCATGGCGGGTACCTCAGCCCTTGTCGAACTCGGCGTCGATCACGTCTTCGTCGGCGCCGGCACCGCCCTGCCCGGAGCCGTCCGGCCCGGTGGTGTCCGACGGACCACTCGCCGCCGCGGCTTCGGCCTGGTGGGCGGCGAGCCCGGCGTAGACCTGCTGGAGTTCGGAGGTCAGGGGCCTGACCTTGTCCACTCCGGCCTCGTTCTTGACCGCGTCGCGGGCCTCTGCCACCAGCATCTCGGCGCGTGCCTTTTCGTGCGCGGGCGCTGCGTCGCCCAGTTCGGCGAGGCGCTTTTCGACCTGGTAGGCGATCGCGTCGAGTTCGTTGCGGGCGTCGACGGCCTCGCGGAGTGCCTGGTCCTGGCCCCGGTTGCTTTCGGCTTCCTGGACCATGCGTTCGACCTCGCTGCGGTCCAGGTTGGAGCTCTCGCTGATGGTGATGCCCTGTTCCTTGCCGGTGTCCTTGTCGCGCGCGCTGACGTGGAGGATGCCGTTGGCGTCGATGTCGAAGGTGACCTCGATCTGTGGTTCGCCTCGCGGCGCCGGCCGGATGTCGGTGAGCTGGAACCGGCCCAGCACCCGGTTGTCGGCGGCCCGCTCGCGCTCGCCCTGGAGGACGACGATGTCGACGGCGGGCTGGTTGTCCTCGGCGGTGGAGAAGGTCTCGCTGCGGCGCACCGGGATGGTGGTGTTCCGCTCGATGATCTTCGTCATCACTCCGCCGCGCGTCTCCACGCCCAGCGACAGGGGGGTGACGTCGAGCAGCAGGACGTCCTTGACCTCGCCCTTGAGCACCCCGGCCTGGATCGCGGCGCCCAGGGCCACGACCTCATCGGGGTTCACGCTCATGTTGGGTTCCTTGCCGCCGGTCAGCCGGCGCACCAGCGCCTGGACGGCGGGGATGCGGGTGGAACCGCCGACGAGGATGACCTCGTCGATGTCGCTCTCGCCGACCTTGGCGTCGGCCATCGCCTGCTGGACCGGACCGAGGCAGCGCTCGACCAGGTCGCCGGTGATCTGCTCGAACGTGGACCGCATGATCGAGTCGGTGAGGTGCTTGGGCCCGGAGGCGTCGGCGGTGATGAACGGCAGGCTGACCTGGGTCTGGGTGACGGAGCTGAGCTCGGTCTTGGCCTTCTCCGCCGCCTCGAACAGGCGTTGCAGCGCCTGCGGGTCCTTGCGCAGGTCGATGCCGTTCTCCTTCTGGAAGTCGTCCGCGAGGTAGTCGACCAGACGCCGGTCGAAGTCGTCGCCGCCCAGATGGCTGTCACCCGCCGTGGAGCGCACCTCGACCACGCCGTCGCCGACGTCGAGGATGCTCACGTCGAAGGTGCCGCCGCCCAGGTCGAAGACGAGGACGGTCTCGTGCTGCTTTTTGTCCATGCCGTACGCGAGGGCGGCCGCCGTCGGCTCGTTGATGATCCGCAGCACTTCCAGTCCCGCGATCCGTCCGGCATCACGGGTCGCGGTGCGCTGGGCGTCGTTGAAGTAGGCGGGCACCGTGATGACCGCCTCCGTGA
>NZ_JBSFJX010000135.1:0-20677 GCF_053598275.1 Streptomyces sp. NPDC001156
AAGGATGCTGTCCCTCATGGCAATGCGCGAGGCCGGCGGATGGGCCCTGCTCGGGGACACCAGCGCCACGGACGCCGCGATCGTCCGCGCTCACCACCTCTACGCCAAAGGCCCCAGCGAGGCGGACCCGAACTGGCTGGAATTCTTCAGCCCGGGTGAACTGGCCGGGCTCGAAGCACTCGCCCGTGCCGACCTCGCCCAGCACGAGCGCGCCGCCGCCGGCGCCGAGCAGGCCGTTCTCCTGCACGGCACCCAGTTCCAGCGGAACAGGGCCTTGTACACGGCTGACGTCGCCATTCAACATGCGGTGAGGGAACGCCCCGAGCCGGAAGCCGCGGCCGAGGCCGCCGGGCGCGTCCTTCGCTACGTGCCAGAGGTTCGCTCTGACCGGCTGCTGCAGCAGCTGCACAACGTGCAGAGCGCGCTCCAGCGGCACGCCGCCGTCCCGGCGGTCGCTGACTGGCTGGAGGAGTACCGCACGACAACCGGCGTCAGCTGAGGAGGAGACGGTGGCCCCGAGCACCCACACCGGCGTGGTGATCCGCACTTACGGGCCGGGACAGGTCCCGCCGCTCGTGGACGTTGCCGCGGACATCTGGGCAGACGCTCATCCCGAGCTGGTCGCGAACCCTGGCGCGGCCACGGCCGGGCTCTCCGTGCCCGCCCTGCACCGCCAGATCACCGGTCACCTCAAGTGGGAGGGATTCGCCCTGGTGATGGCGTACGAGGGCGGCAGCGCCGTCGGCTTCGGCTATGGCTTCCCCTGCACCGCCGACTACTGGTTCGGACCCGATCTCGTCGACCAGGTTCCGGCTGGCGCCCGCACCGAACGCCTCATGGGGCTGTGCGAGCTGGCGGTCCGACCGCCGTGGCAGTCCCGGGGAATCGGCACCCGGATGCACGCTGAGCTGCTGCGAGTAATCGCCCCACAGTGGTCCTCCCTGCTCGCGCTGCCCTCGAACCGGCGCGGTCAGGACCTGTACGCGAGGCTGGGCTATGAGTACGCCGGCCCATACGTCAACGAGCCAGGAGGGCCCGAGTTCGACCTGCTCCTCCTGCACGTCAGCAATGCTTCCTGACACCAGCGTTCCGCCCGGCAGACCCGCTCGAGCAGAAGGTTCACAGCTCCATCCACGGGCAAGGCTTCCCGCCAGTCAGGGGAACCCACACGGACTGGGCGGGACCGTGTTGCTCGAGGTCTTCGAGTACAGCGGCTCCGAGGCGGACTTCGCTGGCGAGGGCCGCTACGAGCGGGTGGTGGGCAACCATGGCCTGTAGATCGCTCATGCGATTCTCCAGCCTGGTTCGGGCCGCACCGGTCAGCACGAAGAGCACGCGCGGAAAGACCGGATACCAACGGAGCCAGGCAGGACCGGTGCCCGCCGGCCTACGACGGCCGACGGGCTGGGCCTCGTGCTGGAACAGGCGCGCGTACTCGATCAGTTTCACGGCCAGCCGCTCGCTGCTCATGGTGGTGCGGTCGACTTCTACGAACGCGCGCAGCTTTCGCCGGTGTTCGCTCTCGACGACGGTGTAGTACATGAGGGCATCGGCGACCACCCGCTCGCCCTCGCCGATCGAGTGGGACACTTCGGGGGTCCAGTCCCAAGGGCCGTGCTCGTGTCCGAGCCGGCGGGCGTCCTCGGCGAAGGCAAGGTGGGCACGTACGGCGGCGAGCGTGTGCGGGGTCTTCAACGACGCTGCCGTAGTCGACGTGATGGGGTAAGGCGGCCGCCCCCGCAGGACAGGCAGGTCCCGGGTCAGACGCGAGCCTTCCTGCGTGAGGTACCAGGCGTTGGTACGTGAGCGGCTTGCATCCGGTAGCACCGTGTAGTCGACGAAGCCGTCGGAGCGCAGCTTGTTCAGGACTCGGGACAGCAGCTGCCGCGTGCCGTCCGGCCGCAGCATGCGACGCAACTGGCTGGTGGTGGCGATGCGGTGCTGGGCGAGCGCGGCCAGGACCTGGTGACGCAGCGGTTCGGCTGGACTGGGAGCCAAGCTGGTGGCCGGGGCGCTCGATGTGGGGCTGGTCATGGGCATTCATTGAGGAAACCCGTGGCCCCCGACCCAACCCCCAACCATGAAGCCCCGACCATGGTCACGAACGCGAAACACTCTCGTGGTCGGGGTCGTGGTCGGGCTCCATGACTCCGACCACGAGCCCCACCCGCACGCAAGGACAGCTTGCCGCGGGGGACGCTGACCAGCCTCGGCAAGGTCGGCTGACGCACGCGGAGGGCGGAACTACCGGAAGTTCGGCGATGGCCGGTCCGCAGCAGCCGGGGCTGCTGCGGGGCGTGGTGGCGAGCCACGCCGTGCCGGCCATCGTGCGACATCCGGTCCGCAGGGGATCAACAACCCATAACCGGATGTCGCGTCTATGGGGGCGGTGGGCGAAACGGCCACCGCCCGGTTGTGTCACTTGGCTTTGCGCTGCGCGGCTTGCTCGAGGATGCGCCGGCGGGTCCACCGGCGGCGTCCGCCCTTCTCGGAAGTGGCGTCCACAGTCTTCAGCAGGGGCAGGTTGCCCTGGCCCAGACTGCTGCTGAAGGAGTTCACGCTTTTGAATCGGAGCAGGGCTGCTGCCTGTGATGCGCCCAGCAGCTCGTCTGGGTCACCATCGACGGGTACGTCCGGCAGGGCGGGTGCTGCGCGTTCGATGCTGCGCTTCCCGCTGCCCGGGCGGGTGTCTTTCCAGTCCAGGAGTGTCTGCACGCGCCACTTCGGCCGGCGGTAGGGCCTGTCTGCAGTGCCCAGTTCCTCGACGACGTCGGGATCGGGAAAGTAGCCGGGATGGTCCCGCACGTACGTGTTGACCTGCTGAGGGTTCTTGTAGCCGAGGAACCTGGAGGCCTGGGCTCCGGTGAGCAGTTCGTCGGGATCGAGTTTCGGCGGCTTGTGCTGCTGCAGACGGGGCGACTTCTGCCGTTGGGCGAACCACTTATCGACGTCGCTCTTGTCCCACTGGCGGGCGCGGCCGCGCTGGCCGACGACCTCTGGGAAACCGCTGGTCTCCCGCTCGAGGTAGAGCGAGCTGATGCGGGCGGGCGTCAGCCCGTGCTCTGCGGCGATCTCTGCAGCCTCGACGAGGTGCGGCGTGGATCGGGCAGCCATGACCTGAACCGTCCCATCGCGTCGCGAGGAGCCGGCCTGCCCGGCTCGCAACGCATATAATGGCGTATGTTTGGGGTGGGTGTCCAGCTGTCCGAGCCATATCCGGGCCTGTTTCTGGCTTCATTCCTCTGGGATGAGGCTGACCCCTTGGCGGGCGGCGTCTTCTGCCATCTCTGAGTAGGCCATGGCCGCTGGGGTCATCTCCCACTCGGTCAGGGCGAGCAGCAGGAGCAGCTCGTCGCGGTCCTGGGATACGTCGCAGGGCATGCCGGCCGCGTTCGCGGCCGCCACGAGATCCCTGGTGGATAGCCCGGCGAAGCGAGCCGCCACGGTGTGGCGCAGGCCCTCGAATCCCTGCTGGTACAACTCGCTCGCTTCGCGAAGGAGCAGCAACAGGTCCTCGCCGTGGCTGGCCGGTGCGGCCGTGGCGAGGTCGAGAATCCTCTGGGTGTTCGTCGTCATCATGAGCAGTATGCCTTTCAGGAAAGATTAGGGGTGCTCGGATTAGTGCGGAGCGGCACAGCCGTCGCACAGTGCGCGACGGTCGCGGCGTGCCAGTTCGGGTTCCTTGCGGGGCTCCTTCTTCAGGGCCGCCCGTACCTGCTCCTCGAGGGCGGTGAACTCCGGGCCGTCGTCCGGGCAGACGATGCCGGGGTCGGGCGCACCGCACTGCTCGGCATGCCGGATCAGGTCGGTGATACGCCAGTCCGCGCGGAAGCTGTCGCCCCGGGCCTGCTCGATCTCGGCGTACAGGTCGGCCAGCCGCGGTCGCCGGCCGATGGAGAGCAGAACATCGGTCCGGGCGGCGAAGACACACAGCGAGAGGTGCCTGACCAGTCGCCGGCGCCGGGCACCGAGTCGTACGTCCAGCAGTAGGGCACCGGCGCGTCGGCGTGCCACTCCTTGACCGCGGAGGTCGACCCGTCCTTGACGGGCAGCCACTCGTCCACGATCCGCGCACTGTTGGCCTGCACCGTGCGGAAGGGCGCATGCCTCTTCCTGTCGGGACCCTCATCGCTGCGCAGGCCCATGATCTTCAGGATCCGCACCGACCGGCCGAGCTCGCGCCCGAGCTGGCGGACGATGAGGGCCCAGGCGCTGGAGACCACGCTCTCCTTGGCGTTCTTGCGGCAGTACGGGCTGCCCATCCGGGGGAAGCGCCCGTACGCCGCTATCTCGGTGAGCAGACTGTGCGGCAACCGGGTCCCGTCCGGGCCCGGCATCGTGCGGCTGACCTCCAGGTGCCGGTCGGCGGGCACCCCGAACGCGGCGCTCTGCAGGGCCGCGAGCTCGTACACCCCCGGGTAGCGCATGCCGTCGAACACGACGGACGGCCACTCCAAGACCCCCAGGCTGCAGTGGTACGAGACCATCCGGTCGGCCACGCCGGCGATGCGGGCGGCTTCCATGAACACGGCCATCATGACCGCGCTGTCCTCCCCGCCGGTGCGTCCGGACGGTTGTGGGCACGGGCGGCCGCTGGCGGTTCCATCGCCTCCGTGGCTTGGGCCGCCCAGTCGAGGCCGAGGTCGGCGAGCCGCCGCAGCGAGGCGAGATGCGGTGGCGCCTTTTCCTTCCCCAGGACCTTTGTAACTCTTGTGACGGCGTCCGCACCGCCGATGGTCCTGAGACCGGCACGTCCCTTGTCCACTTTGTCTTCCTGACCGCCCAATCCCAGCAAGTCGTGCACAGAAAGGCCGCCCCTATCAGCATGTCGGTGCGGGTCGTTAGCCTGTCGGTATGCCTGAGCGTGTCATCCCGGGTCGCGCGGGCGGCCTGATCCCTTTGGGCGCTGCGGACGCTTTGTGGGCCGGCTTGACGACCGACAGCGCTGTGCCGACGGCTTCTGCGGCGTTCACTTGTTCTCCTGCCAATGCCCGGGTGGGGTACGTCCTGCTCGGCTGCCGTGTGGTGGCGACGGTGAAGGCAAGCGGCGGCCAGTGGGGTGTTCCGGAGATTGAGGTGCGCCGGGCGGCAGCGGAACTGAACGCGGTTGAGATGGACTGCCAGGACCTGGTCCGCATCGGTCCGTTCCATAGCGCGCCGAAGGAGGAGTGCAACGAGGGAACACTGATGCGCTGGCGCCAGCGCATCACCCGGGAACTGCAGGAGCTGGGCGCCCCCGAGCAGGCAGCACGACGTGAAGGCGGCCGGCCGTCCCATCTGGCGGGGATCGACTGGCGGCGGATACTCGTGGAGCAAACTCGAGACCGGACGGTGCGGACATGGTGGCTGCCGCGCGCCGTGGTCAGGCTGCTGGACGCGGCCGAGCACACCGAAACGCAGTGGCTGCAAGCCGCACGGACCTGCCAGGGAAACACGGCCGTCATCGAGCCGCCCAGCCACCACCGGCAGGCCCGAACCGCCGACGGCCAGCAGACGACAGGTCCCGACTGCTCAACGGCCTCGCTGCGCCCGTACAACGGGGAACTGGGAGGTCACCTGTACTCGGCACTGAACAGGAAACCCGGCACCTTCCGCAAGGTGGCTGGGTGGACTTGCGCTATCTGCCGCACCGCACCTGCCGCCGTACTCGACCACTGCCACGAACATGGCTACGTCCGCGCCCCCGTCTGCTACTCCTGCAACACACTAGAACGACCCGACCACCTGTACAGCAACGACATCCGCGTGGCCAACCACTACACACGCCTCTTTGACACCCACGCCGCCGACTGGCTCCGCCACTGGCACCGCTGCCCGGGCTGCCGCGCCCGCACCACCTTGCCACTGCCTCATCTCGCCGCATGGACCGCCTACGTAGCCTGCCGATCGCTGCGCCCGACCCATCGCGATGCCCGCGGCTCCCGCGCGCGCAAACCCTGTGGTGTGCTGCGCGTGTCCTGGACGGGCAGTCAGAACGCGCCCCGTTCCTGCTTGCTCACTGTCGCCGTCGACTTCTGCCCTTCCGGTGAGCACCGTGTCCTGACGCAAGTCCCCTACCGTGAAGCCGCCAAGCGGTTTAGCACCTGGCTGGCCGAAACCGCCCCGGCCGTGGCCGCCGCGGCCGGACCCGACCGCCTGGACGACCTACCCACCCGGTTCCGGCCAGTCATCGCGGACACCAGAGGTGAGGGCCTGGCGCTGTTCTGAATGCACAGCACCAGATCCGACACCAACGTCAGCCCACGCCCGCCCGGCGCCGGCTCGCAGCCCACCCGGACGCCCACGAAACCCGCCGCTTCCTCCACCAACGCCACAAGCAGCCCCACACCTCAGACATCTCCGGGACCCGCCGCGCCCAGAGTCTGGGCCCTGGCAGAAGGAACGCCTGGTCCCACTGTTCGCACCGGCGGCCTGACCAGCGGTGGGCTGCCAGCGCGGGCCCGCGCCAGCGGATGTTCCTCAGACCCCGGCGGCGCGTCGGGCAGCTGCAGCGCGGGCGCGGGCGGCGTCGGCGGGGCGGATGCCTTGGCTGACGGGATCGATGCCGATCAGTTCGCGGTGCATGCGGCGAATCCGCAGTGCCAGATCGAGATGGAGGCGGGGACGTTTCTCGCGGACTTCGGCGACAGTGCGGGCGTTGACACCCAGTCGCAGGGCGAGTGCGGCGGCAGGCCATCCGGCACGCGCCAAGTCGGCCAGCAGCCGGGACGCTTCAGCGGAGCCGGTCAGGCCCGGGGCGCTGGGTTCGCGAGGGGCGGGGACCGGGATACCGAGTACGGCGCCGGCGGTAGTGCGAGCGATGTCCCAGGCCACCTGCCGTTGCCCTGGGACGCGGATCAGGCGGCGGACCAGGGTCACTGACAGGCCTGCCCTGTCGGCGATGTCCTGCGCGGACATGCCCTGATCGCGCAGCCGGACAGCCCGCCGGGCGGCGGCATAGGGCGGGACGCGGGCGGGGAGACCGCGGAGGCGGTCCTGGTTGCGTTGGCGGCGGGCCCTGAGTGCCGCTTGGCGGCACTCAGGGCGGGTGCAGCCGTAGTCGGCACAAGATGCCTGGCCGTGACGGACGGTTGACCGCTGCGGCCGACGCTGCACGAGCGGCGCGGGCGGGGCGGCGGTGGAGGCGGACTGTTCTTTAGATGTGCCGTCTCGTGAGGTTGGTTCCGCGAGTGGCGACGGCCTTCGTGTAGAAGTCCACCCGTGGTCATCGGCGGCCGGAGTGCACGCCCTCGCTCGACAAAGAGGACCCGGTCAGCAAGGAGATCTACCTTCTTCGTCGGCCCGGTCGACAAGATCGGCGACGGACCGGCGGGAGGGCGATCCCTCACGGGTCGGCCGCGTCTGCTTGGGTGATCGTCACGTCGCGGGGTATCGGTCGAAGAAACTTCGAGGAGGGCTGTCGAATCCGGGCCGGCCGTTCGACATAAGTGTGTCAGGCAACAACAAGTACCTGGAAGGACAGCCGTCATGGCTCAGTACGCGATCCTCATCTACGCGAAGGCACATGTCGACGAGGCCGAGGCCATTCCCGGGGCGCGGGAGGCCCATGACCGCCACTTCGAGGACATGGTGGAGTCCGGCGCCCTGGTCGCGGCATTCGCGCTGCAGCCCGCCACCGACACAGCGACCTCGATCCGCGACGACGTGGTGACGGACGGCCCGTTCGTCGATGCCAAGGAGGTCATCGCCGGCTTCGCCATCATCGAGGCGCCCGACCTGGACGCCGCTCTGAAGATCGCTCGGGCCAATCCCGCCACTCAGCAGGGCGGCGGTGTCGAGGTGCGGCCCGTCGAAGGCGGCTTCATCGCGCATCGGCCCGCCGCGGCATGACGCCCCCGGCAGACGTCGAGACGGCGGTCTCGGACGCGCACCGTCGCGGGTGGGCCCTGGTGCTCGCCGCGACGGCGCGCGTCGCGCGCGACCTGGACCTGGCCGAGGAGTGCGTGCAGGAGGCGTATGCCGCGGCCCTCGCGAGCTGGGCCCGCGACGGGATCCCGGACATCCCGGAGGCGTGGCTCACTACCGCAGCCAAGCGCCGCGCGATGGACACGGTGCGGCGCGAGCAGACGTTCCGCTCGAAACTCCCGCTGCTGGTAGAGCCCGAGGAGACCGAGGACGAGGTGGCCATCGACGAACCGGCCGCCGCCGAGCCGGAGGACGTGGTACCGGACGAGCGACTGCGACTGATCTTCATGTGCTGCCACCCGGCGTTGGCGCAAGAGGCGCAGCTGGCACTCACGCTGCGGCTGGTGTGCGGGGTGACGACCGCCGATATCGCCCGGGCGTTTCTGGTATCGGAGTCGACGATGGCCGCCCGGATGACCCGGGCGAAGAAGAAGATCTCGGCCGCGCGGATCCCCTTCCGGCTGCCGGGAGCGGCTGAGCTGCCGGATCGACTGCGCGCGGTGCTCGGTGTGATCCATCTGCTGTTCACCGCCGGGCACACCGCGCCGTCTGGCGCATCGCTGGTGCGTAATGACCTGGTGGACCAGTCGCTTCGGCTGGCCCGGATGCTGCGGGAGCTGATGCCCGACGAGCGGGAGGTGCGGGGGCTGCTCGCCTTGCTGCTGGTCACCGACGCCCGGCGCGCCACCCGGGTCGACTCCGACGGTCGCCTGCTGCGACTGGAGGACCAGGACCGATCCCTCTGGGACCGCGCGGCGATGACCGAGGCGCACGACCTGATCGTGGACGGGCTGCGCGGCGGTCGGTCGGGCCGCTATGTCCTGCAGGCGGCGATCGCCTCGCTCTACGCCGAGGCGCCGTCCTACGACCAGACGGACTGGCCACAGATCGTGACTCTGTACGACGAGTTGCTGTCGGTGTGGCCCTCACCGGTGGTGGCGTTGAACCGCACGGTGGCGGTGTCGATGGTCTCCGGTCCGGCACAGGCGCTGGAAGAGGTCGCGCAGCTGGAGAAGGACGGCCGACTCGCGAGATACCAGTACCTACCGGCGATCAAGGCGGACCTGCTGCATCGCCTCGGCCGCTCGGAGGAGGCTTCGATCGCCTACCGCCAGGCGCTGGAGTTGACCGGGAACGACGCAGAACGCGAGTTTCTGGCCGAACGCCTCGCCGGTCTGCATCGGGCCTAGGCACCGGGCTCTCGGCGGCCAGTCCTCGTCCGAGACTGCCTCGGAATCCGGCTTCGGCAGGTCGGCCGCCCCGGCTTGGTACTCCTTCGAGCTCAGGGCGACCGTGACGGCCGCGGCGACCAGGACTCCGGCGGCCAGTGGCCGTCCGAGGCCCAGATCGGAGCGCCTGGCTGACCTGCGTAGACCTCGGTGCTGCCAGGGCTGCGCTTCATCAGAGAAGCTCCGTAGCCTTCTGGATCACCGTAGGGGGACACATGGCACGACCAAGCGGCGGGGGCCGATGGCCGGGCACCGCAACGCACCACTGACCCCGGAGGGGCGACTACGCCTCTGCCTCCGCATCGACGCCGGTCGGCCCATCGCCCACGTGGCCGCCGAAGCGGGCATCTCCCGGCGCTGTCTCGCGAAGTGGTACGCACGCTGGCGGGCCCACGGACAGGACGGCCTCCTCGACCACTCCTCGCGCCCATTCACGAGTCCTGCCCGCACCGGGCAGGACGTCGCGGACCTGGTGGAGGCGTTGCGGCGGCAGACCAAGCACGGGCCCGCCCGACTCGCTGCCGACCTGAAGCGGCTGCACGGCGTCACCATGGCGCCCGCCACCGTGCACCGCATCCTCGTCCGGCGAGGACTCAACCGGCTGCGCGACCTCGACCCGCCGACCGGCGAGCAACTGCGCGAGGTCATCCGATACGAGCACGAGCGCCCCGGCGACCTGGTCCACGTCGACATCAAGAAACTCTGACGCATCCCCGCCGGCGGCGGCTGGCGCATGCACGGAGTGGGCACCGAGGCCGCACGGGCCTCCAAGCGCACCGGTCCGGGCACCAGGAAGGTCGGCTACACCTACCTTCACTCCGCGCTCGACGACCATTCCCGACTTGCCTACACCGAGGCCCTGGAGGATGAGAAGGCCGTGACCGCGGTCGCCTTCTGGCACCGGGCCGTGGCGTTCTTCGCTGCCCACGACATCACGGTGATCCACCGCGTGCTCACCGATAACGGCTCCTGCTACCGCTCCAGGAGCTGGACTGCCGCGCTCGCCGCGACGGGCACGAAGCACAAGCGGACCCGGCCCTACACGCCGCGGACGAATGGGAAGGTCGAACGCTACAACGGCACGCTGGCCCGCGAGTATGCCTATATCCGGGACTACACCTCCGAGCATGAACGGCGCGTCGCTCTCGCCGACTTCCTCAACTACTACAACCACGAGCGGCCGCACGCCGCCCTGGGCGGGAAACCGCCGATCAGCCGGACGTCCGGCAGCGACTACCGCGTCACCTTCGACCAGCCGCCGGAACCGCTCGGTACCTTCCCGCAGCAGCTGACGTTCGAGGACGCCGTGGAACCAACCTCCTGAGACACCACATTTAGAGGGCGACATGGTGATTCCTGCTGCGAGTTCGTGGTGCCGGTCCACGGTACGCGCCCACACGGACAAAGCAGCCCCGCCCCCGGACTCGGCTCCCCGGCAGGAGCGAGGTGCCAGTCACTGCTGAAGCCAGCGGTCGAGAGCACGGTCATCGTGATGGCGGTGGAGGGCAGGCCACCAGGGGGCAAGGGGGGCTTCGCCCCTTCGCGCAAGCGCGGACCCCCAGGTGCGGCCTGCCCGCACAACCAGCGAAGCAGATCAGTAAAGGCCCGAGCCCACGATGTCAGGGCCCTTGGGGCCGTCGCCGTCACAGGTAACAGCGCTCTCGGGAATTTGTTCGGCTCCGCAGTTGCAGAACCACCGTTCGGTGTCGGCGGTGTTCACCCAGGTTTCCTCGCCGCAGGCAGAGCAGCTGCTTATCGTCATCGGCACGGCTCTACGGTAGTGCGCGCAGGCCGACTGCATCTCCGGGCTGGTTCACGGGGGATCGGCCGGTGTGCTCGCAGGCCGAAGAGCAGGTCCTGAGCAGCATCCTGGGTGCGGAAGAGGCGCTCTTGACGTACGTGGGGGTCGCCGAGGGCGACAACCTCCTCTGTTCTCTGTTCCTTGTCGCGCCGGTCTTTCGGGCTGGGCGGTTATGGGGGCGTTTTGTTGGGGTTCGTGTCCTGCAGAGATTCGTCGTCGCGCTGTTGTTCGGTCTGGTGGTTCTGGTCGGTCTGATGCTGTTCCGGGGTGAGGGATCGGGCCGCGTCGCACTCAATGCAGGCTGCTGAGCGGGGTTGACGGAGCGCGGCAAGGGCCTCTTCCCGGGTGAGTGTCCGGTCGCTGGGAGTGCAGCCGACGACGTGGAGGAGTGTGGCGCCCGGGTGTCCGAGGCGGTGGGGCAGGTACTGGAGTGTCCATGCGGGCGGGCGTTTCTGGGATGGGGTGTCTGTTCCGGACAGACGGTGGGTCGGGACGTGCTCGTAGGAGACACCGGGTACCGGGCGTGCGTGTGCGGGACTCACCCAGACTCGCTGCTCGGCAGGTTCGGCGGAGCCGTTTGTGCCGTCCTGCCACACCAGGATTCCTACTTGGTAGAGCCAGCCGTCCTTCACCTGCCGGCGGGCGTGCAGCCGTCCGCGGACTTCCTGGGCGTCGGGGAGTATGACGAAGATCGGTGGCACGCGGTGGGCGTCCTTTCCCTGGTCCACGATGACTGCTCTTGTCCTTTTCGCTCGGATGACGGGCCCAGGCCTTTGGGCCGTCCATGGCTGTCTCTCGCTCCCGTCTGGTGGCGTCCCGCCGCGTGGTGTAGCCGATCTCGCTGGTGATCTTCACCGGTGAACTGGGCGTTTGTCGCCTTGATCGGCTACACCACTTCAGGGGACGCGACCCTCCGTCTTGCTTGGTTTAGTGGGCAGGACGACGTCTCGATAAAAGATAGGTGGGGTTTTCGGCAGCCCGTGCCTGTATGGAGTGTGGGGGACAGGCCCCGGTCCCCGTGGCGGGATGTAGTACGGCCGGGGCCGCCCCCCGCGCAGCAACGTTCCCATGCCGGCGCGGCGAGGTCGTGACGGCTCTTCTTTACCCGAGTGGCACCGACGCGCTCCAGGTCGATGCCGTGCGCGGCGGGGTCGGTGAGCATCTTCGCGAGGTAGGCGGTTGAGTCCGCTCCCAGTCCTCTGTTGATGACGGTGTCCAGGTCATCGTTGGCGGTGAGGCCGGGCAGCGGCGGCGTGTACGCGGTGCGGGGCATGGCGGTCTGTCACTCCTTCGCGGTCCGGTCGGGCAGTGGGCGGGCGGGGATGATGAGGACCAGGGCGTCGGCGAGCCGCGGGTCGCAGGCCGGCCAGGGGTGTCCGTTGGAGAGCACGACGACCGGGCCGGGTTCGTGGGTGAGGTGGCAGCGCACGCCGCACTGGCAGGCCGGGTCGTAGGGCTCGGGGTGGGCGGTGTACTGGTCGTTGAAGTAGTCGGCGCCGCGCAGGGAGACGGCGGCCAGGATCAGGTCGCCGTCGACGACGTCGCCGGCGCGTGCCACGCGCGCGTGGACGGGGTCCTTCAGCAGTGGGGCGTGGTCGGCGTCGTCGGGGTGGGCGGTGACGACGGCCGCGAAGAAGTCGACGAGCTCAGGCACGGCACGGTCCTCTCACCGCCCCCGCGCCCGGCCCTGAAGGGCCAAGGCGCGGGGGCGGTTGGGGGTCTCAGAGCAGCGAAAGCGCGGCTGCGGGGTCCGGGACCAGGACGGCGAGCTGCTCGGCGAGCAGGCGGGCGCTGCCACCGGAGCGGACGTCGTCGGCGGCGGGCGCGGCGAGCAGGGGCCGGTTCAGTGCGACGGCGGACTCGGCGGTGCGGGTCGCTTCAGCGTGGTCCAGGGCCTCGATGAGGATGACCGCACGGGCGAGCGCGGCCATCAGCCGGGCGCTGGCCTTGAGCGTCGCGCCGCTGGCTGCGGTCCCGGGCCGGTAGAGGCTGACCACCGCGCCGCCGGACGCGGCGATGGAACTCAACAGCTGGGCGTGGTCGTGCGGGTGGGCGCGGTCCAGGCCGCACGGCAGAACGGCGAGGGTTGCATGTCCGGTCTGGGCGGCGGCCCGGTGGGCGGCGGAGTCGACGCCGTAGGCGAGTGTGGCGGTGACCGTGTGGCCGGCCTCGGCGACGGCGGCCGCGAAGGCATGCGTGCGGGTGATGGCTCCCTTGGTGGGGTTGCGATTGCCGGTCACGGCCACGGCGCGGCCGGTCAGCTGGGGCAGTCGGTCGCCTCCGCGGACCCACAGGCCCAGCGGGCAGTCCGGTCCGAGGTCTGTCAGGGCGGTGGGCCAGACCTCATCCGCGGGGATGATGAACCGGCAGGTCAGCTGTGCGTTGTCGAGCTCGGCGCGCGTCTTGTACTGGGCCAGTCGCCCGCTGCCGTCGTGACGCACGCGCTGCAGCCAGACGTCGGCGGGGGAGTAGCGGGCGAGGTCGGCGGCGACCTGGTCCGGGGTGAAGTGGGCGGCCAGCGCGGCGCGGGCGGCCCGGTCGGACAGCGTGCTCGTGGGCATGGCGGCCTTTCGGGCAGGGTGCGGCACCGGCAGGCGAACCGGTGCCGCGCCAGGTGGGCGGTGAAGGGGAAGAAGGAGAGAGGGTCAGCGGCCGACGTGAAGGGGAGAGCCGTCGGCGGCTGCGGAGGTGCCGGTGTCCGCCCAGCCGGAAGACTTTTGCTCGTCCCACCAGGCGGGTGGGTTGCCCGGCTGCCTTGCGGCCGCTCGGGATGTGCTCGGTGTGGCGGGCTGAGCCGTCGGGGGTGGGGTGACGGGAGCGGCGGCGGCCGGGCTGGGCAGGCTGGCTTCGGTGTAGGCGATGCGCTGGCGCAGGCTGATGCCCAGGTCGTCGACGCTCACGTAGATGGAGTTGTCCCTCGTTTCGGTGATGCGTCCCTTGACCAGGACGGTGACCCCGATGGCGAGGGACTCGGTGGCGTTGCGGGCGAGGTCCCGCCAGGCCGTGCAGACGTAGGGGATCGGGGCTCCATCCCGCCACATCTGTGCGGCGGCGTCCCATTGGCTCGGCGTCGCGGTGACGCGGAACCGGCAGACGGCGATACCGGATTCGATGAAGCGGCATTCGACGTCGCTGCTGACGGTGCCGGACAACACGTGCGGGATGAGCGGGGCCATACGAACACCTCCTAACTCAAATACTAGTGTGTTTTAGGGATGAGTCAACCCCCCGTTCACCAGGGCATTCGGCGGGTCAGCCGTCGCAGCCACTGCCGCCACCCTCCGGCCGCCGCTCGCGTCAGCCCGGCGCCCCCGTGGCGGGAGGGCGGCTGCGCGCCCGTGTGCGGGCCTCGGGCGGCGGCAGCGCCTCTTTCCTCGCACCCGCGCGCGCAGGGTGGCGTGGTGTGGCTTTACGGTGCCGGCGTGGAGCACTACGCGGTGCGGCGGTGCGGCTGCCGCAACCTGACCGACCCCCAGCGCGCGGTTGCCGAGCGCGTGGCCTTGCGGGCGGAGGTGCTGCGGGCCGAGCTGGCCAGGATGGTGGTGAGGGGCTGAGTGTGGCCGACGCGGTGGCCCTGGCGGCGGTGCAACTCGGCCTTCCGTCGCCCGTCTGCGACGGCTGGTCAGGGCATGGCGGCGCGTAGGGCGCGGCTGAGTGCGGTCATGGTGGTGGGGGTCAGGGTGCCGACGTGTTCGTGGATCTCGTCGCGGTAGATGGTGACGATGTGGTCAGCGGAGATGTATCCGGTGAGTGGGTCGTCGTCGGCGGTCGCGACGCGGGTGGGTGAGGTGCCGCCGACAGCGAGGACGCGGGCGGCCAGGACGCTGTCGAGTTCGGTGTTGCGGATGTCGTTGGAGACGACTGCCCACAGGTCGGTACGTCCGCCTGTGCGGGCCTGGATGATGTCGCCGCGGTGCGGTACGTGGGCGTCGCTCACTCGCCGGCCTCGGACGCGATCCGGGCTGCCGAGGTGTTCGCCGCGGCTCGGATCGCGCTGCTGTCGGCGTGGCCGAGTTCATCGCGCAACTGACGGTAGCCGGCGCGCAGGGCTTCCTGCTCTATGCGCTCGATGACCGTGGCGTGGGCGTAGGCCTTCATCGAGACCTGCTCGCGGCGTGCTGTCGCTCGCAGCGTGGCCAGTTCTTCGTCCGTGAACGTGATCGTGAGTCCGGGCATCCCCCCATGCTACTACCAGAAATTGGTAGCGATGAATGGTAGCGCCGCACTGGTGGCTACCTATCCCGAGGCGGGCGTAGGACGGCGGGCGGCGCGCCCGGGCGCGACGCCTCGGCCGTCGCGCCCGGGGGCCGTACTGGTCGAACGCACGGTTCCACGCCTCCTGCTGGAACTGCTCCAGGAGCAGAGAGCGCTGCTTGTGCGTTTCGGCGGCCAGCCACTGCATCAGGTCGGCGGGGGATCCGGCGAGGAGCTCGCCGACCACAGGGGGACCGGGCCACTGCCAGGACGCTCTGGCCACCATGATTCTGGCCCCGATGCGTTTGCTGTACCGCTTTGGCCAGCGCCGGAACTGGGGGGTCTCGCCCTTTGCCTGGCGCAGTTGCTGCAGTTGGTACTCGTTGACCTCGTCCTCTGTGAGCTCGTCGATGACGGCGTCCATACGGGCCAGGGCCGCGGCGCGGGCGGCGGCCATCACTTCGTGGTGTTCCGTGGCGGTGAAGAGGCCGGAGCGGTGCGCCTTGCCCGGAACGTATGGATGGAGTGACCGCGCCGTCTGTTACACGCGGCCTGCGGGAATGCAGAACCCCCGGGCGGGCGGGGGGGGGGCTTCTGCGGTCAGGGGGCTCGTTACTGGGGTTGTGGGAGATTCCAGGCGGGCCCGTCAGGTGTCCGGTACCAGACGGTCTGACGGCTGGGCGTGATGTTGACGTGGAACTCCTGCCGCTGCGGTTCACCGGCGAAGGTCTCGGCGAGGCCTTCGACGACGTCCCACAGGCGGCGCGGTCCGACCTGGCGAACCGCGCCAGAGACGTGAGCCGTCGCGGTTGCCCCGTCCTGCGTCCAGATGCCGACGGCCGTCAGCTTGCCCCCTTCATCGCGCCAGGAGCACGTGGTGTGCCCGGGCAGTGCCAGTGAGAGGGGGAACCGCAGCCGTCCCAGGACGTCACTCGGCGCTGTCGTGGTCTTGGTGGGCTCGGCTTCCCGGGCCGCGTCGAATGCGGGCGGCACGGACGAGGTGCGGCGGGGCATGAAGTGGGCCGGGGTCGGGAGGAACCATCCCGTGCCATGGCCAGGGGCTGTCACTGTGACCCGCAGGATGCCGTAGCCGACCGGGGCCACGATGACCGCGCCGGACGCGGCCTGCTTGAGGAACGCGTTGGGGATCGCGCGAAGCGCGGCAGTGGCGATGAACCGCTGGTAGGGGGCGCGGTCTGGCCAGCCGCCGGCGCCGTCACCGGTGGCGATGAACGGGTGCAGGCCCGCATCCGCCAGGCGCCCTGCTGCTGCGCCGGTGAGCTCCGGATCGACGTCGATGCTGGTGACGTTCTGCTCGCCGAGCCGGTGGGAGAGCAGGGCCGCGTTGTAGCCGGTGCCGGTACCCAGCTCGAACACGGTGTCACCATCCCTGGCGTCGAGTGCATCCAGCATCGCGAGCATGATGGAGGGCTCGCTGGATGAGCTGGTCGGGATGCCCCGCTCATCGAGCTGGGTCGTCAGCGCGTGGTCGGAGTAGACGGCCTCCAGGTATCCGGGATCGCCCGGCCCGACGCGCTCCCACGCGCCGGCGGCGCCCTGGGTGTAGAAGCTGGACACGAACACGTGGCGGGGGACGGACGCGAACGCATCCCTCCACGAGCTGGTGTGTGCCGGGTCAAGCGCGGCGGCGAACTCCTCCCGCAACGCGGCCGCGATGTCGTTGTCCAGCCAGGTCATTCGCAGGCTCCTTGCAAGTAGTCGGCGTGTGCGGCGGCGATCGGCAGCCCGGTGCGGTTCTCCACCCAGGCCCACGTTCCCGCGGGGTTGTTCTCGAAGAACACCCACTCTCCGGCCGGAGTCACGGCGAAGTCGAAGCTGCCGAACACGATGCCGTAATAGGCCAGGAAGCGCCGCACGGCTGTGGCGACGTCCTCGGGTACGTCAACTGTGCCGTAGGTGATGTGCTCGTAGTCGGTGCGCCAGTCGGTGCGCGCCTTCTCCGAGGACGTGTGCAGGGTGCCGCCGAACACCTTGTCTGCGACGGCGACGAGCCGCACCTCGTAGGCCTTCTCGATGGCCTGTTGGAAGTAGTGGGCCGTGGTGCGGATGCTGTCGTCGAACGCCGCGGGATCGACGTAGTGGGTGGCCACCATGAGTTGCCGACCCTCGTCTACCGGCAGGCGTCCGCCAAGGACCGGCTTGCAGATCAGCGGCCCGTTGACCTGCTTGGCGAAGTCGCGGGCGGCATCGGGGTCGTTCGTGATCAGGCTGCGGGGCACGCGGAGCCCGCAGCGGGTAGCGACGACGAGCTGCTGCGGCTTGTGTGCAGCGACTCGATCGTGGTGCGGGTTGTTGATCCACCGTGCGCCGGGCAGCGCCGCAAGCACGTTGAGCAGCGCAGCATCGGCCTGATTCTTTGCCCAGGTGGCGTAGGGCTCGGGAACGGCGTCGGCGATGACGGGGCGTCCGGGCCGCCTCCAGTAGACGGCCCGGACGTCCTCAAGCCGCGCCGTCCGGCGCCCGTCGTCAAGCATCCCCGTCCAGCCCCACTCTGTTGGCGCGTGGCCGGCTGTGAGCGTGAGCTGCTGGGGGAACGCTGCGACGTCAAAGCGGAGCACGGGGACGTGACGCTTGTTGAGTTCGTCCACGACCATGTCCGCTGATGCGTCGAGCCGTTCAGCGACGACGAGCACAGGGCGGGCGGCGGCGGTCATGACGCGGGCGCGAAGTACGGGTCAGAGACGTCGTCGCCCTGGCCGTCCAGGTTGGTGTCCGTGGTCGAGGCCGCCAGGTCGGACGTGTGCCAGGGGGTGCCGTCGG
Organism: Streptomyces sp. NPDC001156; assembly: GCF_053598275.1. NCBI lineage: Bacteria > Bacillati > Actinomycetota > Actinomycetes > Kitasatosporales > Streptomycetaceae > Streptomyces > Streptomyces sp. NPDC001156. The sequence continues at coordinate 17,911 of NZ_JBSFJX010000135.1, forward strand.
CCTGGATGTTCAGCTGACGCTTCTCGTTCCAGGTCACGCCCTTGATCGAGGTGGTGACCAGGCACGGAGGCGCTGCGGCTCGTGCACCGAACGGGATGGTTGCTGTGCTCATGTGTCCTCCAGTGATCTTCATGGAGCCCGGGTGGTGGCCGGGCTGCCCGTACAGTCCCGGGAGATCACCCCGGCCGGGCCGGTACGGGAGTCTGAGGCTCCCCTACGCGACAGGGCACGCGTGGACGGAGCCGGTTTGGTGCGGGACCGGGGCTCTGAACGCGGTGAGCTCGGCGAGGAGCTCGGCCAGGCTCAGTCGGCGGAAGACGCTCAGCCGCCGGACTAGTTGGGACGCGAGGAAGACGGGCAGGTCCGGGTCGCCGTAGCGCAGCGGGAAGTCCGGCTGATCCACCGCGTGCACGCCACCCTGGCCGTAGCCGTACACGGTGCCGTGCACCCCGTAGAGGGGCGCGCTCTCGGCGAGGAAGACCAGTGGCCGGCCGCTGAGGTGCGGGCACAACATGGCGGCGGCCCGCACATGCCGCGCACACACCGGAGGCTGCGCCGTGACGATCGTCGACTCATTAGGCCTGTAGTCGACGGGGCCCGCGAGGAAGATGTACCCGAGAGGCGTCTTGGCCGGTTGGACGCACACTTGGCAGCGCATGGCCTGCATGCATTCCCGCTGCCGGGATGGGTGCATGAGCCTCCACAGGGGCTTGCCCGTCAGCATGTTCCGCTGGTCCCTACGGTTCTGCGAGCAGCGTCCCCACAACACGCCCCGCACGTCGCGGTCCTCGGGCTCCTCGTCCGTGTACCGCAGCCGGAGGCGGTTGCCGGGCCACTCCTGCACGAACGCCAGGGTGGCCGGGGCGACCTCCTCCCCTTCCCGCAGAGTGACGTAGGGGATCAGGCCCGGCCCGGCGGACCCCCCGCCGCTCGCCATCTCTCCTGAAGAGCGCGGGTACGGGCTGTAGGGGAGCGGGCGGGTGATCACGCCGCTTCCTTCAAGCATCTCGTGGCCACCAGGCGTTCCATCAGCTCGTTGACGGTCCAGCCCAGTCGGCGCAGGTGGCCGACGGCCTTCCGGGGCTCACCCGGTAGGTCCTTGGTACGAACCGTGCGGGCCTGCTCAATGAGTCGGGCGGTCTGAACGTCTCGGTCCGCTTCCGTGGCGACAGCGATGTGCACCAGGCGCTGTAGGTGGCCGCGGAGACGCCTCGCGAGGTCCTCGACGTACTCCCCTCCGGGGATGACCTCGTCTAGTGCGGCCCCCACGTCGTCGAGGAGAGCCTCTCCGTCGTACGCCTCCCACTTGTGGATCTTCGTGAGGAGACTGGCCAGGACCTCGCTGTCGAGAGGGGGCGGCCAGGTTGACCCCGGCCGGGCACGATCCCGTGTTGTCTTGATCATCGCCGGACTCCGGCGAGTGACAGTAAGCACCAGGTGGTTGCGCCCTGGTCGCTCGTCCCCCACCGCCCGTCGTGGGCGTCGGCGAGGGCCCGCACGATCCGAAGTCCGCGTCCGGCTTCTGCATCAGGCGTAGGGTTTTGGACTTCGACTCGAGCCGGGGCGTCGCCTCGTACGGCGATGCGCAGGTGTCCGGCTTCGGTGGTCATCTCGAGCAACACCAGCGAGCCGGTGCTGTGCAGGACAGCGTTGGTGACGAGTTCGGACACGATGAGCATGACGTCGTCCGTCATCGGCTGCAGGCCACAAGCCCTCAGGCGGCGTGCAGCTATACGCCGCATCGTTCCCGGCTGACATGCGTCCTCAGGACGAGGCGGTGCGCCGTCGCGGCGGGCGATGCTGAAGCGTGCGCTCATCACGTTCCCGTCGTGCTCTGGGTCCGCACGATGCGTCCGTAGGGCTGTCGTCGTCATCACGTCCTCGGCGGGGGGGCAGAGGCTGACCGGGCGTGAACGGAAAGCACCGTCACTGGTCCGCCACTCGTGCAATCAGCTAACTCCCGTCCTGAGAAAGCCGATTAGGGCGAAGGAGCCCCGATCGCGTCCACGCCCTAGGGCGATTTGACTTATGCTTTACCTGGCGGTGCGGCTTTAGCGGGACTACCGTGCGTACATGGAACCCACGCGTAACACTGCACTCGAGGCGTGGATGGATGAGCACGGCCACAGCTCCAACTCCCTGGCAGAAGCGGTAAATAGGGCCATCGAGACGCTAACTGGGAGACCAGGCGGCCTTGATGGGTCATCGGTCCGGGACTGGAAGGCTGGCCGGGTCCGGTGGCCGAAGTCGGCTACCCGTGCGGCACTGGAGCAGGTCACCGGATTACCCGTCACCGCCTTAGCCTCGATCCACCGACCGATGCCTGTGGATGACGCTTGGGCAAATGAAGAAGTGCCTTGTGACCTGCGATGATGGGAGTTCTTCACGCTTCCAGCACGCACGATCGGCAAGGCACTTCCGAGATGCAAGTTTCCCATAAGCCGGCGGCGGTCTCCGCCGCGTTCGATGACCCGAATCTGATCGCGCAGGCCGGGCTGGTCCCGGTGATGCGGCTGGCCGAGCGGTGCGGGCTTTCCCGGCTGGTGGCCGGGAAGGTGAGGCTGACCGGGGCGAGGAACGGCGCGGGTGCGGCGGCGGACGCGAAGGTCACGAGCATCGTGGCCGGGATGGTCGCGGGGGCCGACAGCATCGACGACCTCGACGTCCTGCGGCACGGTGCGATGCCGGCCGTGTTCGGCGGGATCCGTGCCCCCTCCACCCTGGGCACCTTCCTGCGCGCGTTCACCCACGGCCATGCCCTCCAACT